>JAOPZO010000331.1 GCA_025964065.1 Solirubrobacterales bacterium
CGAGGGCGTCGACCTCGCCACGGTGACGGGCACGGGCCCGGGCGGCCGCATCACGAAGGAGGACGTGCTCGCGCGCAAGGCCGGCACGACCCCCGCCCGCTCCGCCGCCGCGTCGAACGGCGCCTCCGCCGCCGCGAAGCCCGAGGGCGCGCAGCTCATCAAGGGCTCCGCCGCCGTCCTCGCCCGCTACATGGACGAGTCGCGCTCCATCCCGACCGCGACCTCGTTCCGCACGCTCACGGTCACGGCGATGGACACGCGCCGCAAGCAGCTCAAGAGCGGCGGCCAGAAGGTCTCGTTCACCCACCTCATCGCCTACGCGATCGCGCTCGCGGTCCAGCAGGAGATGCCGGGGATGGCGAGGCACTTCCTCGAGGTCGACGGCAAGCCGCACGTCATCGACGACGACGCGGTCCACCTGGGCATCGCGGTCGACGTCACCACGAAGAAGGGCCGCACGCTGATGGTGCCGGTCATCAAGGACGCGGGCCGCAAGTCGTTCTCCGACTTCAAGGCCGCCTTCGACGACCTCATCGCCAAGGCGCGCGAGAACAAGCTCACCGCGGACGACCTGCAGGGCGCGAACGTCTCGCTCACGAACCCGGGCGGCATCGGCACGATCGCCTCGGTCCCGCGGCTCATGACGGGCCAGGGCACGATCATCGCCACGGGTTCCATCGCGTACCCCGTCGGCCTCGCGGCGATCGGCGACATGATCGGCGCGGAGAAGGTCATGACGATGACCTCCACGTACGACCACCGGATCATCCAGGGCGCCGAGTCCGGCCAGTTCCTGAAGGTCGTCGAGGACTACCTGCAGGGCGAGAACGGCTTCTACGAGGGCGTCTTCTCGGCGCTCGGCGTCGAGATGGGCCCCGCCCCGCAGGCGCCCGCGCCCGCCGCCGCGGCCGCCGCGCTCCGCGACAGTGCACCGCAGCAGACGACCGCCACGGGCACCATGCCGAGCGAGGAGCTGCTGCAGGCCGTGCAGGCCGCGGTCTCCCTGCTGAAGGCGCACCGCACCCACGGCCACCTCGCCGCGAAGCTCGACCCGCTCGGCTCCGAGCCCGAGGGCGATCCCGCGCTGGACCCGGAGCCCCTGGGCCTCACGCCGGAGCTCATGGCGCAGATCCCGGCGAAGATCCTCCGGATGCACGTCCCGGGCGCAACCCTCGCCGACGCGCTGCCGCACCTGCGCGAGACGTACTGCGGCACCATCGCCTACGAGATCGAGCACATCTCCTCGCACCGCCAGCGCACCTGGCTGCGCGAGCGGATCGAGTCCGGCGCGTTCCGCACGGGCCTCACGAACGACGAGCAGAAGGCGCTCCTGAAGCGCCTCGTCGAGGTCGACGCGTTCGAGCGCTTCATGCACAAGGCCTACCTCGGCCAGAAGCAGTTCTCGATCGAGGGCCTCGACATGACGGTCCCGATGGTCGACGAGATGATCCAGCTGAGCGCCGCGCACGGCGCCCGCGAGGTCGTCGTCGGCATGGCGCACCGCGGCCGGCTCAACGTGCTCGCGCACAACCTCGGCCGCCCGTACGAGACGATCTTCGCGGAGTTCGAGGGCGCCTCGACGCTCGAGGCGATCACGACGATCCCGCAGGGCGGCACGGGCGACGTGAAGTACCACCACGGCGCGCAGGGCAGCTACCAGCTGCCGAACGGCGAGGCGATCCTCGTCAACCTCGAGTCGAACCCGTCCCACCTCGAGTTCGTCCACCCCGTCGTCCTCGGCGCCGCCCGCGCCGCGCAGACGACGCGCCAGGGCCCGCACGCCCACCGCGACAACGCGGCCGCGGTGCCGATCGTCCTGCACGGCGACGCGGCCTTCCCCGGCCAGGGCGTCGTGGCGGAGTCGCTGAACCTCCAGGCGCTCGACGGCTACCAGGTCGGCGGCGCGCTGCACCTCATCACGAACAACCAGGTCGGCTTCACGACCGACTCGGAGGACTCGCGCTCCACGCGCTGGGCGTCGGACCTCGCCAAGGGCTTCGACGTGCCGATCATCCACGTCAACGCCGACGACGTCGCGGCCTGCATCTCCGCGGTGCGACTCGCGTTCGCGTACCGCCAGGAGTTCGGCCACGACGTGCTCATCGACCTGATCGGCTACCGCCGCTTCGGGCACAACGAGGCCGACGAGCCCGCGTACACGCAGCCCGAGATGTACGCGCAGATCAAGCAGAAGAAGCGCGTCACCGACCTCTTCGCGGAGCGCCTCGTCGAGACCGGCGTCATCTCCCAGGAGGACGTCGACCGCCAGAAGCAGGAGATCTGGGACGAGCTCACGCGCCTGCACTCCGACCTCAAGACGCAGATCAAGGACGCCGCGGAGGCCGACGGCGGCCAGGCCTCGCAGCAGACCGGGGAGTACACGCTCGACCGCACGCCGTCGCCCGAGGTCAAGACGGCCGTCTCGAAGGAGCGCCTCGAGGTGCTCAACGAGGAGCTCCTCCACACGCCCGAGGGCTTCACGGTCCACCCCAAGCTCGCGAAGCAGCTCGAGCGCCGCCGCACCGCGGTGAGCGAGTCAGGGGGTATCGACTGGGCCCACGCCGAGACGCTCGCCTTCGCCTCCCTCCTCACGGAGGGCGTGCCGATCCGCCTCACGGGCCAGGACGTCGAGCGCGGGACGTTCTCCCAGCGTCACCTCGTCTTCCACGACGCGAAGACGGGCCAGACGGTCTCGCCCGTGCAGAACCTGCCGGGCTCGCTGGCGCCGATCGAGCTGCACAACTCGCCCCTGTCGGAGATCGCCTGCCTCGGCTTCGAGTACGGCTACTCGCAGGAGGCGCCGGAGACGCTCGTGCTCTGGGAGGGCCAGTTCGGCGACTTCGCCAACGGCGCGCAGGTCATCATCGACCAGTTCATCGTGTCGGGCCTCGCGAAGTGGGGCCAGTCCTCGCGGCTGACGCTCCTGCTGCCGCACGGCTACGAGGGCTCGGGCCCGGAGCACTCCTCCGCGCGCCTCGAGCGCTTCCTCCAGCTCGCCGCCGAGGGGAACATCCGCGTCGCGAACCTCACGACGCCCGCGCAGTACTTCCACCTCCTGCGGCGGCAGGCGCGCGTGGCCAAGCAGCGGCCGCTCGTGATCATGACCCCGAAGTCGCTGCTGCGGCTGCCGCAGGCGACGAACCGCCTCGAGCACCTGTCCGAGACGCAGTTCTTCCCGGTCCTCGGGGAGCCCCGCGTCCCGGTCGAGCAGGTCGAGCGCCTCGTGCTCTGCACGGGCAAGATCTACTACGACCTCATCGGGCACCCGGCGCGCCAGGACAACCCGGGCGTCGCGATCGGCCGCGTCGAGCTCCTCTACCCCTTCCCGGAGGGGCAGATCTCCGAGCTCATCGGGAGCTACCCGAACCTCAAGGAGGTCGTGTGGGCGCAGGAGGAGCCGCGCAACATGGGCGCCCGCGCGCACATGTTCCCGCGCCTCATGCAGATCCTGCCCGAGCACCTCGGGTTCGGGTACGTCGGCCGGCCGGAGCGCGCGAGCCCGGGCGAGGGCTACCCCGCCGCCCACAACGTCGAGCAGAACCGCATCATCCGCACCGCGCTCGACCTCGACGTGCCCGTGTCGCTGTACCCGACGAAGACGCCGGGCGAGCGATAGGGGAGAGGCTGCTCGGGGTCGTCTTCGACCTCGACGACACGCTGACGGACTACGCCGCCGTCGAAGCCCGGGTCTGGGCCTCGACGGCGGCGTCGCTCGTGGGGACGCTGCCCGGGGTCGACGTGGCGGCGGCGCACGCGCGCTTCCTCGCGCTCCGCGAGCCGCTGTACGAGCGGATCCTCACGGGCGAGTGGGGAGTCGACGACTACCGGCGCGGCCAGCTCTCCCAGGCGGTCGCGCCGTGGGGCGTGCTCGGCGAGGACGCGCTGGCGGCGCACTGCACGCTGCGGGACGCCGCCATCGCGGAGACGGTCGCGATGGAGGGCGCCCACGCGCTGCTCGAGCTCCTCCGCGCGCGCGGCCTCCGCCTCGCGGTGCTCACGAACGGGTCCCACGGGCTGCTCGAGCGGAAGCTCGAGGCGCTCGGGATCGAGGAGCACCTCGACGCGGTCGTCTCCGCCGTCGACGCCGGCCACCCCAAGCCGCAGCCCGCTGCCTACACCGCCGTCGCGGACGCGCTCGGCCTCCCGGCGAGCGGGCTCGCGATGGTCGGCGACCATCCCGAGTGGGACGTCGCCGCGCCCCTCCGCGCGGGCTACGCCGCGGGGGTCTGGCTCGACCGTGGGCACGGTCACCACGACCCGTCGGTGCTGCCGCCGGCCGCGGCGACCGTCGCGACGCTCGCGGCGGTCCCCGCCGCCCTGGGCCTCACCGCCTGAGCTGGCCCCCGCCACGTGCGTCGGCACGATCCCGTCGAAGGGGTCAGGCCCCGTTCAGGCGCAGGCGGTGCAGGGCGACGCGCGCGTCGTGCGTCGTCGTCAGGGCCCAGCGCTGCGCGGCGGCGTCGAGGAAGGGCAGCGCGGTGAGGCGACCGGGGTCCGCGAGCAGGACCTCGGGGGCCAGGCGGGGCAGGAGCTCGAGCAGCGGCGCGACGTTGCGGTCCTCGTAGAGGACGTCGGCGAGGAGGACGAGATCCCACGGCGCGCGTTCGATCAGGGCCTCCGGCGAGCGCCAGTCCACCACGAGCGCCTCGACCTCGACCCCGTTGCGCTCCGCGTTGTGGCGCGCGGCGACGACGGCCTCGGGCGCCCAGTCCGTGAGCGTCACGTGGGCGCCGCCGAGCGCCGCGGCCAGGCCGGGCAGGCCGAGGCCCGCGCCGAGCTCGAGCACGCGCCGCCCCTCCAGCGAGCGCCGCGCGACCTGCCGCGCGAGTGCGATCGCGCTCGGCCACAGCTCGACCCAGTACGGCAGGTATTCGTCGCGGGCGTCGAAGGCCTCCTCGTCGAGCAGCGCCCCCGAGTCCCGCGGCCGCGCGACGAGCACGTCGCGACCGTCCCCGAGCGCGACGACGTCGACGATGGGGTCCTCCCCGGCACCACGGCCCGGACGCGTCACGTCGCCGATCCGGCCCGTGGCTCAGCCCTCCGCGGCCGCGAGCGCATCGCGCACGACGGCCGCGCTCGGCGCGATGTCAGCTTCCAGGCGGTCGAGCAGCTCGCGCCAGCCCGGCTGCATGGCGATGGCCCGCTGCACGCGCTCCACGGCGGTCGGCATGTCCCCGGTCTGCGCCGCGGCGAGGCCGGCCCAGAAGAGCAGCTCGTGGTTCTCGGGCGCCAGCCGGCTCGCCCGCTCGTAGCGGTCGCCCGCGGCCTCGTGCTCGCCTGCCCCCGCCAGGTCGTCGCCCTCGGAGGCGAGCGCGTACGCGTCGCGGAGGTCCATGAGCCGGTCGAGCTCGGCGAGCGGCTCGGGGTGGTCGTCCACCCGCAGGTCGACCGCCTCGTACCAGGGCTTCCCGTCCCCGGCGCTCACGAGGATCGCGCACGACTGCTTGCCGCGGACGTCGCCGCCCTGCGCCTCGGCCGCGTGCATCGCGGCCGCGAGCCGCCGCTCCAGCGGGCCGCTCGCGCGCTCGAACGCCTGCGCCATCGCGGGCCACACCTGCGGCGAGCCCATCATGTTCGCCTGCGCGCAGAAGCCCGCCCCGAGATCGTGTCCGGCGTGCGCCATGCAGCCCGCACCCGTGTGCACGGCGACGCGGCCCCGGGCGTCGACCACGGCCACCTGGCGGTAGTGCGCCTGCGCGTCCTCGGCCACCAGCGCGTCGAGCGCGTCCTGCGGCGCCTCCCCCGCCTCGAGCCGGTCGAGCAGCGCGGGGCCGTAGCCGGGCTCGACGATGGACTGGGTCGCCACGGCGCCGACGCCCGGGCGCACCCAGGGCACGAGCGGGCCGACGGCGAACCAGTGCGACTGGACGGCGACACCGACCGCGCCGGTCTCGGGGTCGCAGGCGACGATGGAGTAGGTGCCTCTGCGGATCACGCGCAGGAGGGTAGACCTCACGCCGCCGCGCGGCCGTACCGTGGGTGGCGTGCCCGCCGCCCACGACGCCCCGCCGTTCGATCGCACCCTGCACGCGCGTGCGGAGATGCTCCTCCGCACGGCGGTCCGCGACGGCTTCGGGAGCCTCGCGTGACCGGCGTCGCAGTCTCCGTCAGCGCCGCGGGCGCCGCGTGAGCGACGCGGCCGCGTGGCGGATCGTCGAGGGCGTCCGCGCGATCCCCGAGGGCTTCGTGCGCACCTACGGCGATCTCTCCCCCGGCGCCCCGCGCTTCACGGGCCACGTGCTCAAGCACGCCGACCGCCTCGGGCACGACCTCCCGTGGCACCGCGTCGTCCGCGCCGACGGCACGCTCGCCAAGGGGGAGGAGCAGCGCGCGCTGCTCGAGGCCGAGGGGGTCCCCTTCGACCGGCGCGGGCGTGTCGACCTCGGTGTGGCACGCTTCTGGGCAGATGACCTGGCTCTCCCGTGAGGTCTTCCTCGCCCCGCGCGCGCGGGGCCTCCACCTCGTCACGCGCGAGGTGCTCGACGCGCTGCCCGAGCTGCGCGAGCTCCGCACCGGGCTGCTCCACGTCTTCCTGCAGCACACCTCCGCGGGCCTGACGCTCACGGAGAACGCCTCATCCGACGTGCGCCGCGACCTCGAGCGCTGGCTCGACGCGACCGCCCGGGAGGACGCGCGCTGGGAGCACGGCCTCGAGGGCCCGGACGACATGCCCGCCCACGTGAAGTCGATGCTGACCGGCGTCGCGCTCAGCCTCCCGGTGGTCGACGGCGCGGTCGCGCTCGGCACCTGGCAGGGCATCTGCCTGTGCGAGTTCCGCGACCGCGGCGGCCCGCGGCGCCTCGTCCTGACGCTGCAGGGCGACTGAGAGCCCGGTCGCACCGGGCGCCTAGAGCCCGAACCGGCTCCACGCCGCGCGCTGCTCGAGCGCCTCGAGCACGCCCGCGGCGACGTCCCCGCCGCCCGGCGCGCCCGACGCGCCGATGCCGAGCTTCGCGAGCACGGAGCGGCGCGGGTGCACCGGCACGACCTCCGCGTCCGGGTAGCGCTCCCCGAGCACGCCGCGCAGCGTTCCGAGCGTGTCGACGAGCCCGAGCCCGAGCGCCTTCGCGCCCGTCCACACCTCGCCCGTGAAGAGGTCGGCGCCCGCGTCGAGCTTCGCGCCGCGGCGCTCCTGCACCCAGCCGGCGAACATCGCGTGCAGCTCGTCCTGCATGCCGCGCAGCCACACGACGTCCTCCGGCTTCTCGGGCAGGAACGGGTCGAGCCGCGCCTTGTCCTCCCCCGCGGTGTGCAGGCGCCGCTCCACCCCGAGACGCTCGATCAGGCCCTCGAGGCCGAAGCCGCCGCTCACGACCCCGATGGAGCCGACGAGCGACGTCGGGCACGCCACGACCTCGTCGGCCGCGCACGCGAGCCAGTAGCCGCCGGACGCCGCGACGTCCTCGCAGAAGGCGATGACCGGGACCTCGTGCTCCGCCGCGAGGCCGCGGATGCGGTCGGCGACGAGGGCGCTCTGCGTGGGGGAGCCGCCCGGGGAGTTGATGGAGAGCGCGACGGCCCGCAGCCCGTCGGTCTCGAACGCGCGCTTGAGCGCGGGCTCGACGCCCTCGAGGCTGATCGTGCCGCGTGCGAGCGGGGAGCCCGAGGCCGCGATGACGCCCTGCAGGCGCACGACGGCCACCTTCCCGGCGGGGGCGGGGACGAGGCGCCTGAGGGCCGGCGGGAGCGGCAGCGCGGAGAGGCGTTCGACGGGCGAGGGCACCCGGCAACGGTAGCCCGGCGCCCGCGGCGGGACGCCGCCTACCCGCCGAAGCGCACGATGGCGCGGACCATCGTGCGTGCGAGCGTCCCGACCTCCGCGACGCGAACGTGCTCGTCGGCCCCGTGGGCGATCTCGAGCCCCCAGGTGCCGAGCATCGCGCACGGGATCCCGCGCGCCGCGAACAGCCGCATGTCCGCGCCCCAGGTCACGCCCGTGATGGGCGGCGGCGCCCCCAGCTCGTCCGTGGCCGCGGCGTGCAGGAGGCGGACCCACGGGTGCGCGGGATCGGTCTCGGCCGGGGCGAACTGCCCGCCCGTCCAGGCGAGCGGCACGGGCTCCCCGTCGCCGACGGCCGCGTCGACGACGGCCTGCAGCGCGGCGCGCGCCTCGTCGACTCCCGTGCCGACCGGGACGCCGAGGCGCCCCTCGAAGCCGAGCTGGTCGGGGACCTGGCTCGACCACGCGCCGGCCTCGACGCGCCCGACGCTCAACGGGTACGGGAGCGCGTGCTGCCGCATCAGCGCGTGCGTCACCCCCGCGTTCACCGTCCGCTCGTGCTCGGCGAGCGCCAGGTGGATCGGGATGTAGCGGTCGATCGCGGAGAGGCCGTTCAAGCGGACGGCGGCGTGCGCCGCCTTCCCCGTGACGAGTCCGCGGAAGGTCAGCGCGCCGGCCTGCGCGCACACGAGCGCGAAGTCGGTGGGCTCCGGGATGAGGCAGGCGGCGAACGCGCTGTCGCGCTCGAGCGCGGCGAACGTCCCGAGCCCCCCGTCCTCCTCGGAGGGCACGGCCTGCAGGACGACGTCGCCGCGCGGCACGATGCCCGCGGCGCGGACCGCCCCGAGCGCGTGGAGCGCCACGACGACCCCGGCCTTCATGTCCGCCGCGCCGCGCCCGTGCAGCGCGCCGTC
>JAOPZO010000340.1 GCA_025964065.1 Solirubrobacterales bacterium
GCTCGCCGGTGCCGCACCGCGTCGCGGCGCACCCGCACCGCGTAGGCGACCGCCGAGACCGCCAAGAGCACCGCGGTGACGAGCAGCCACCGCGCGAGGTAGTCGGGCTGCTGGACCCCGGAGACCCGCTCGAAGTTCGCCTCGCCGCGCCCCAGGATGAGGGGGAACAGCGTGAGGAACAGCACCGCGGACATGACGACGGGGACGCGGATGTGGTTCACGGCGCGCACGTCGCGCAGGGCGTGGTCCTGGATCCCGAGCCGGGTGATGAGGTCGAGCGTCAGGTAGACCGGCACGAAGAGCATGTCGTGGAGCAGGGCGCCGCCGACGAGCCAGATCGCGAGGCTGAGGTTGTCCGTGCTGCGCACGTCGACGACCTGCGCGAACGCGTACACGGCGATCGCCAAGGCGACGAGCTGCCCCAGGAGGTGCAGCGGCGAGGCGCCGTACCACCGTTTCCAGAGCGAGATCACACGTCCACGACCTTCAGCTCGGTGACCCACTTCGTGTTGTGCACGCCGGGCTGCGCCGGGACGATGATGCGCGCCGGGAACCCATGGTCCATGGAGAGCGCCTCGCCGCCGACCTGCAGCGCGAGCAGCGACTTCTCGTTCATGACCTGGTCGTGCGAGAGCGTGGTCTGCCGGAACGCGCCCTTCTCCTGCAGCGAGATGACCTGCAGCCCCTGGCCCGCGCCCAGCCCCGCCATCGCGGCGAGGTCCTTGAGGCGCACGCCGGTCCACGTCTGGGTGCTCGACCAGCCCTCGACGCAGGCGATCGGCAGCTCCTCCGTGTGCTGCGGCATCGCCGTGAGCTGCTCCCGGGTCAGCGCTTGGCCCGAGCCGCCCGTGAGCGTGAGCCGGTAGCCCGGGCCGACCTTCGCCGGGGTGATGCCGGCCAGCCGCGCGGTCTTGTTGACCGGGAAGCCCTGGGCGCCGCCGCCCGCGCCGCGGCCGCGCGGCGCGAGGAGCGCGACGGACCGCAGCGGGCCGCCGATGCTCTGCCCCGCGGTCACGACGAAGAGGCCGGCGGACGTCGCGCCGACGAGGCCGAGCAGGCCGCGCCGCGAGATCGTCGGGGCCTCGGGCACCTCGGGGGCCAGGCCGCCCTTGCGGTACGGCTCCGCCTCGGTGTGCGCGACGTCGTCCATCAGCGGCTTCAGCACGCCGCGCTCCGCGTACGCGGTCCGCAGGGTCGTGAACTTCGTCGCGACGTGGACGAACAGCGCACCGAGGAACGCCCAGGCGCCGTAGTAGTGCGCGACGACGAAGTTGAAGTTCCAGGGGTAGTAGTTCTGCGAGTTCAGGAGCCCGGTCGCCCACATGAAGCCGGCGCCTCCGACGAGCAGCAGCAGCGAGACGCGCTCGAGGGCGTGGGCGGGGCTCTTGACGGGGGGCCAGGCGAAGAGCTTCGGGAAGACGGACCAGAGCTTCGCGAGGATCAGCGGCACGACCATGATCCCGACGATGGTGTGCAGCCCCTGGTTCAGCGCGTACAGCCACGTCGGCCCCGTGGGCCAGTCGAAGAGCAGGAGGTCGAGGTCGCCGTCGCGCGGCACGACCTGGTTCATGCCGAGGTCCGGGTTGTACGCCGCGTGCGACATGAACCCCGTGAACCCGACGAGCACGACGAACGGGAGCAGCAGCGAGCCGAGGATGCTCGTCATCCACGGCCCGCGGATCGGGCTCTGCCAGAACGACTCCTCCGTGGGTCCCGGCGGGGGGTTCGCCGGGAGGAGCCTCACGCGCGTGCCTCGAGCACGGCGAACCAGCGGCCGTCGTCCTCCCAGGAGTGCGCGACCCGCAGGCCGGCCTCCCTCGCGGGGGCCTTGAGCGCGTCGGCGCCGACGCGGGCCCAGTCGAACCAGTGGCTCTCGTGCTGCTCGTCCTCGAGTCGCATGCGAATGACCTCGAGGCCGACCCCGGGCGGGTCGACCTCCACGATGATCTGGCCGTCGGCGGAGAGCAGGCTGGCGATACGGGCCAGGAGCGCGGCGGGTGCGCCGCCGATCCCGATGTTGCCGTCGAGCAGCAGCGCGGTGCGCCACTCCCCGGCACCCGGGATGCGGTCGAAGATCGAGACCTCGAGGACCGTCGCGCCGCGGGCGCGGGCGAACTGGAGGGCGGCGGGGTTGACGTCGACGCCGACCGCGATGACCCCGCGCGCGGCGAGCGCGTGGACGTGGCGGCCGGGGCCGCAGCCCACGTCGAGGACCGGCCCGACGGCACGGGCGACCAGGCGGGCGTCGGCGCCCGACGCGTCCTGGATCCACATGTCGAGCGGGAGCACCCGGAGCGTGCCGTCGCTGTCGCGGGCCTGCAGCGTGGATCCACCCTCGAGGGCGTTGGCGTACAGATCCCCGGGATTCACGGCCATGAGCTTACGAGCAGTCCCCGTTCTGTCCGCGGACGAACCGCGTCCCGGCGCCGCGGCAGGCCATCGAACCGGCACCTCACCCAGGCAACGCCTATGTAGAGTGCCCGCACCGTGCGCCGACGTGCCCTGCCAGCGCTCCTCGTCCTCGCCGCCGCGGGCTCCGGACTGACGCCCGCGCCGGCGTCCGCGGCCACGGTCTACGCCGCCGCCTCGCTCCGTGACGCGTTCCCGCGGATCGACGGCCGCGCCCGCTTCTCCTTCGCCGGGTCCGGCACCCTGCTGCGGCAGGTCGAGCGCGGCGCGCCCGCGGACCTCTTCGCCGCCGCGAGCTCCAGGGAACCCGCGGCGCTGCGACGCGCCGGGCGCTGCGAGGCCCCGGTCCGCTTCGCCACGAACCGCCTCGTGCTCATCCTCCCCAAGCGCAACCGCGCGGGCGTGCGCACGGTCTACGACCTCGCTCGCGGGAAGACCGAGCGCGTCGCGGTCGGCACCGCGGGCGTCCCGGCCGGTGCCTACACGCGGACGCTGCTCGGCCGGATGCGGCTCCCCGGGGTCCTCCGGGACAACCGCGTCTCGCAGGAGGCGGACGTCGCCGGCATCGTCGCGAAGGTCGCGCTCGGGTCCGCGGACGCCGGCTTCGTCTACGCGACGGACGGGCGCATCGCCCGTGCCCGCGTGCAGGTGCTCGAGCTCCCCGAGTACGCGCAGCCGCGCATCGACTACGTCATGTGCGTCGTGCGACGGAGGGGCGCCGA
>JAOPZO010000351.1 GCA_025964065.1 Solirubrobacterales bacterium
CCGCGCCCCCGAGCCCGTCGCGCTCGGCGACAGCCAGCGCGGCCGGCATCGTCGCGGCGCCGACGTGCGTCTTGGCGGCGAAGTGCGTGTCGTCCTGCGCGCGGGTGTGCATGAGCGCGGCGTTGGCGAACGCCGCGGCCTCGGCCGCGACGCGCGTGCCGTCGCAGAGCAGCGTCGCCTCCGCAGGCTGCCGGGTGCGCGCGAGCGCCCACAGCTCCTCTCCCGCGGTGTGCGCGCCCATCGCGCACGCCAGGTTGTGGAGCAGGTTGCCGCGCTGCTTGCGGACGACGTCGGCGGGGAGGTCGTCGAGCGTGAGTTCGGCGACGAAGCGCCCAAGCCGCTGCCCGACGGTCGGTGCGGTGATGATGTGGGTCATGGCAGGAGTCCCTCCGGAGCCTCGAGGTGATCGCGCAGGGTGGCGAGGAACGGCGCGCCCTCCGCGCCGGTGAGCACGCGGTGATCGCAGCCGAGGCTGAGGCGCATGCGCCCGTCGGCGCTCGCGGCGCCGACGCCGAGGATCGCCGCCTGCGGCGCGTTGACGATCGGGTCGAAGTCCTCGATCCCGAACATCCCGAGGTTGGAGACCGTGAACGTCGCGTCGGCCAGCAGCTCGCGCGTGAGCTTCTTCCGCCGCGCGAGCTCCGCCGCCGCACGCACCGCGGCGGAGATCTCGTACGCGTCCTTGACGTCCGCGTCGTAGACCGCCGGGACGACGAGCCCCCCGGGCACCGCCATCGCCACGCCGACGTTCACGCGCGGGTACAGGTGCACCTCGCCGTCGACGTAGGCACCGTTCGCCCCCGGGTGCGCCCGGAGTGCGAGCGCGGCGGCGCGGACGACGAGGTCGTTCACCGACGGCGGCCCGTCCGGCAGCGCCTTCCGAGCGGCGAGGAGGGCCCGGACGTCGGCGCTCAGCCGCAGGTAGAACGCGGGCACCGCTGCGCCCTCGAGCGTCGCGCGCACCATCGCCCGGCGCCCGATCGCGAGCTTCACGACCTCCGGCTCCCCCCGGCCCGCCTGCCCCTCGATGGCGGGCATCAGCTCGCCAGATACGCGAGCGGCCGCTTGGGGTCGATGACGTCCCCCTCTGCCACCAGCAGCTCCTCGACCACGCCGCCGGCCGGCGCGAGCACGTCCATGTTCGCCTTGTCGGTGGCCACCTCGAGGATGACGTCGCCGGCGGCGACGGCATCCCCCACCTTCACGCTGATCTCGACCACCTCGACCTCCTCGATGTCGCCCGGATCCTCGATCCGCACTTCGACCCTCGTGCTCATGCCATGGCCTTCCTGATCGCGGCGACGACGTCGTCGACACCGGGTGCTCGCGACTCCGCCAGCGGGACCGGCGTCGGCACGTTGACGAACGGGGACGCGACCCGGACGGGCGGCGCCTTGAGCTCGGAGAGGCACTCCTCGACGGCGAGCGCGCAGATCTCCGAGGCGAACGAGTACTGCGCCGTGGCCTCCTGGGCGACGACGAGCCGGCCCGTCTTGCGGATCGAGGCGGTGATCGCCTCCGTGTCGAGCGGCTGCAGGGTCCGCGGGTCGACGACCTCGACCGAGATCCCCTCCTCGGCGAGTTGCGCGGCGGCCTCCAGCGAGCGATCCACCAGGCGGCCCGTGGCCACCACGGTGAGGTCGCTGCCCTCGCGCTTGATGTCGGCGACGCCGATCGGCACCAGATACTCGTCGACCTGCGGGACGTCGTGGCGGGTCGTGTAGAGCCCGAGCGTCTCGATGAACAGCACCGGGTCGTCGTCGCGGATCGCGGACTTGAGCAGCCCCTTCGTGTCGGCCGCCTGCGAGGGCATGACCACCTTGAGCCCGGGGACGGCCGAGTACCACGCCTCGAAGTTCTGCGAGTGCTGCGCACCGTTGGGCCCGCCCGCGCCCGCCATCGTGCGGATCACGAGCGGCAGGTCGTGCCCGCTGAAGTAGCGGAACTTCGCCGCCTGGTTGACGATCTGGTCCATCGCGATCATCGCGAAGTCGAAGAACATGATCTCGATGACCGGCCGAAGCCCGACGGCCGCACCGCCGACGCCGAGCCCCACGAGCACCTGCTCGCTGATCGGCGTGTCGCGCACCCGCAGGTCGCCGAACTTGTCGCGCAACCCGCGCGTGACGCCGTAGGGCCCGCCCGGGCGCCCCACGTCCTCGCCGACGAGCACGACGCGTTCGTCGCGTTCCATCTCCTCGACCAGTGCCTGGTTGATGCCCTGCCAGACCTTCAGCGCTCGGGTCGGAACGTCCGTGGTGGTGGTCATGAGGCGCTCGCGTAGTGGTTGGGGAAGATGGCTTCGGGTCCGGCGACCGGGCTCTGCTGGGCGAAGGCGAGGGCGCTGCCGATGAGTTCTTCGATTCCCTCGTCGATCGCGTCGGCCTGCTCGGCGGGAAGCGCGGCGCGTGTGCGGATGAGCGGATCGCGCTCGCGCCACTGCTGCACCTCCTCCTCCACGCGCCAGGCGGCGCGGTCGCCGGCGTAGTGGCCGAACCAGCGATAGGTCACCGCCTCGACGAGCGTCGGGCCGTCGCCGGCGCGGGCGCGGACGACCGCGGCGCCGACGGCGTCCGCGACCGCATCCACGTCGTTGCCGTCGACGCGCACGCCGGGCATGCCGTGCGACTCGCCGCGACGCCACAGCTCGCCGGCGACGTGCACCTCCTGCGGCGTGAGCTCGACGATCTGGTTGTTCTCGCAGACGAAGACCAGGGGGAGCTTCCACAGCGCGGCGATGTTGATCGCCTCGTAGAACGCGCCTGTGCCGGTCGCGCCCTCGCCGAAGAAGCAGACCGCGACGTCGTCGCGCGCCTGCGCCTGGAAGCCGTACGCGCAGCCGGTGGCGATCGGGAGGCCGGCGCCCACGATGCCGTTCGTCCCGATCAGGCCGATGTCGGGGATCGATATGTGCATCGAGCCGCCGCGACCGCCCGAGTAGCCCGCGGTCCGCCCGAGCAGCTCGGCCATCATGCGGTCCGGGCGCGCGCCCTTGGCGAGGCAGTGGTGGTGCCCGCGGTGGGTGGAGATCACGGCGTCGCTCGTACGCAGCCCGGCACACCCGCCGACCGCGACGGCCTCCTGCCCGATCGACAGGTGGAGCGGCCCGGGCACCTGCCCGTCCCCGAACTGGTCGTGCATGGTTTCCTCGAAGCGCCGGCTGAGCCGCATGACGCGATAGCGACCGGCCGTGGTTCCCATCTCGAGCGGCGGGTGACCACCGGCCTCGGGTGTCGTGAACGTGCTCACTGTGGCCCTCGCCCCTTCTCTTTGCAGTAGCCTACCGACCAGTCGGTCGGCCGATCGACGGTACCATACCCTGCCTCACACCCGGAGAAACCGTGTCCGCGCGCAAGCCCCCCGCCTCCACACCGCTCTCCGGAGCCGCCGAGCCCGTCCGCGCGGACATCATCGCCGCGGCCACCCGGGTCTTCTCCGAGCGCGGGTACCACGCCGCGTCGATGGACCAGATCGCCCAGGCGGTCGGGATCCGCAAGCCGAGCCTGTATCACCACGTGCGCCGCAAGGAGGACCTCCTCTTCGCGATCCACGAGCAGCTGATCGACGAGCTGCTCGACGAGACCACCCGTGCGGTCGACGCGGCCGAGAGCCCCGCCGACGCGGTCCGCGGCGTGCTCCGGGTCGCGCTGGGCTTCGTCGCGCGCCACCGCGACGCGGTCACCGTCTTCCTGCAGGAGCGCAGCGCGGTCACCGGCGAGCGCTGGACCGAGCTGGTCGTCAAGCGCGACCGCTACGAGCAGATGGTCAGCGGCGCGATCGCCGACGGCGTCGCAGGCGGGCGCTTCCAGGCGGTCCCGCCCGCGATGGCCGCGCGCGCCGTGCTCGCGATGGCGAACTGGGGCTACACCTGGTTCGATCCGTCCGGCACGATGACCTCCGACGAGGTCGCCGAGCTGTTCGCCGACATCGCGCTCAAGGGCCTCGAGGTCCGTCAGCACTAGAGCACCCCGGACCCGGCCAGCAGCTTGCGCAGCGCGTCCTTCTTGATCTTCCCGATCGAGGTCTTCGGGAGCTCCTCGACGAAGCGGACGACCGTCGGCACCTTGAACTTCGAGAGGCGCTCGCGGCACCAGGCGAGGAGATCCTCCTCGCTCGCCGCGCCAGGCCTGGTGAGCACGACGATCGCGGCGACCGCCTCGTCGCGGATCGCATCCGGCACCCCCACGACGGCCGCCTCCGTCACTTCCGGGTGGTCGATCAAGGCCCACTCGACCTCGATCGCCGAGACGTTCTCGCCGGCGCGCTTGATCATGTCCTTCTTGCGATCGAAGAAGTAGAGGTATCCGTCGGCGTCGGAGTAGGCGTTGTCGCCGGTGTGGAAGCGGCCGTCGCGGATGGCCTCGGCGGTCGCGTCCGGGTCGTTGTAGTAGCCGAGCAGGAGGTCACGCCCGATGCCCCCTTCGACGACGATCTCGCCGACCTCGCCCGGCGCGACCTCGTTCCCCTCCTCGTCGAGCAGCAGGATCCGGCGACCGGGGGACGGCAGGCCGATGGAGGGCCAGCGGCGCGGGCCGACGATCGGCGAGCAGGCCAGCAGCGTCATCGCCTCCGAGCAGCCGTAGCCGTTGATCAGCGTGACGCCGAAGCGCTCCTCGAAGCGCTCCTTCTCGGCGTCGGTGACGTTGATCGCGAAGAACAGGCGCCGCACGTCGTGATCGCGCTCGCACGCCGCCTCGGGCTGCGCGAGCACCGTCCGCAGCTGCATCGCGACCAGGCAGGTCTGCGTCGCCCCGTGCGCCTTGACCTGCGCCCAGAAGCGCGACGCGCGGAACTCCTCGATGAGGACGAGCGTCCCGCCCACGGTGAGCGCGCCGAGCACCGACATCGCCTGCGCGTTGACGTGGAAGAGCGGGAGCGCCGTCAGGCAGCGCTCGCCCTCGTCGAGCCACAGGCAGTGGACGGCGTCGAGCCCCGCGCGCAGGCAGTGCGCGTGGGTGAGCATCACGGCCTTGGGCTTCCGGGTCGTTCCCGAGGTGAAGATCAGCTCGGCGAGCTCGTCGGAGCGGACCGCGGGCCGCGGAGCCTCGCCCGTCGCGTCGAGCAGGTCCGCGAACGCGCGGTGCCCTTCGGCGCGGCCGCGGGCGACGAGGATCTCCGCGCCCGTGCCGCCGGCGGCGACGCCGTCGCGGATCACGTCCAGGAAGCGCGGCTCGGTGATGACGAAGCGCGCACGGGTGAACCCGATGATGTGCTCGAGCTCGCCGACGGTGTTCGCGACGTTCGACGGGATCAGCGTCGCCCCCAGGCGCGCCAGAGCGAACCACGCGATGAGGAACTCGGGGCAGTTCGTCAGGTGCAGCACGACGAAGTCGCCCCGGGCGACGCCCACATCGTGGAGCCCCCGCGCGCAGCGGTCGACCTGTCCCTGGAACGCCGCGTAGGTCAGCTCCGAGATCACCTGCTCGCGATCCTCGAAGACCAGGAACGTGCGCTCCGGGCCGGCGGCCACCCGCTCGGCGAGCAGGTCGGTCAGCGTCCGGTCACCCATC
Organism: Solirubrobacterales bacterium; assembly: GCA_025964065.1. Taxonomy (GTDB): domain Bacteria; phylum Actinomycetota; class Thermoleophilia; order Solirubrobacterales; family Solirubrobacteraceae; genus Paraconexibacter. The sequence goes on from JAOPZO010000351.1 coordinate 5,511, forward strand.
GGGTCAAGCACGTCGGCCCCTCTCTGTCTCTCGATGTCGGCGCATCACGCCATGTACATCCCGCCGTTGACGTCCAGGGTCGCCCCGTGGACGAAGCTCGCGAGGTCCGAGGCCAGGACGACCGCCATCGCCGCCTGCTCCTCCGGGCCGCAGCCCCGGCCGAGCGGGGTGCGCGCGGCGGCCTCCGCACGCGCGGCCTCGTTCAGGATCGAGGTCATCGGCGTGACGGTGAAGCCCGGGTGGAGGCAGTTCACGCGGATGCCCAGCGGCCCGGCGTACTGCGCGACGTGGCGCGCGATCCCCTCGACCCCGGCCTTCGACGCCGCGTAGGGCACCCCCGCGCGCAGCCCGCCGGTCCGCGCGGCGAAGGAGCCGAAGAGCACGATGCGGCCGTCGCCGTGCGTGCGCATGAGCTCGACCGCGCCCTGGCAGAGCAGGTAGGAGCTGCGCAGGTTCACGTCGAGCACCTGGTCCCACTCGGCGTCCGTGACCTCGGGCAGCGGCGCGATCCGGTAGATGCCCGCGCAATGGATCAGCACGTCGAGTCGCCCGGCGAGCTCGCCGAAGAGGCGCTCCACCTCGTCGCGCCTGCTCAGGTCCGCGAGGACCTTCAGCCCCTCGAGCGGGAGCGCGGCGAGCGCGTCCGCGTCGTTGTCGCAGAGGACCAGCTCCGCGTCCTGCGCGGCGAGGAGCTCCGCCGTCGCGCGACCGATCCCGTTCGCGGCTCCCGTGACGAGACAGACGCGCCCCGCGAGTCCGGTGTCGAGCATGCTCAGTACCCCTTTCCGGCGACCCAGCCGCCGTCGACTGACAGAGTGGCGCCGTGCACGTGCGCGGCCGCCGGGCTGCAGAGGAACACGACGGGCCCGACGACGTCGCCGACCTGGCCCCATCGCCCCTGCGGGGTCCCCGTCTCGAGCACCTCGCGCATGTGGGGGTCCTCGAAGTAGGGCGCGCTCAGCGGCGTCTCGATGACCCCCGGGGCGATCGCGTTGCAGCGGATCCCCTGGGCGGCCAGCTCGACCGCCGTGGACTTCGTGAGCGCGATGATCCCCGCCTTGCTCGCGTTGTACGCCGAGCGCTGCGTCAGGGCGAGCATCCCCGCCATCGAGGCGAGGTTGACGATCGCCCCGCCGCCGCGCGGGAGCATCAGCCGTGCCGCCGCCTGCGTGCAGACGAACGTCCCGACGAGGTTCACCTCGACGGTCCGCCGCCAGAGCCCGACGTCGTGCTCGACGATCGTGGAGGTGTGGCGGATGCCGGCGTTGTTGACCAGGAGGTCGAAGCCCCCGAGCTCGTCGAGCGCCGCGGCGAACGCCTCGGCGACGGCGCCCTCGTCGGTGACGTCCGCGGCCAGGCCGATCGCGCCGTG
>JAOPZO010000367.1 GCA_025964065.1 Solirubrobacterales bacterium
GGCCCCCGGCGTACCATGCCGCCGCGTGACGGACGCCGACACCCGTGCTGCGCTCGCGGGCGACGACCCGGGCGCCGCAACGTCCGCCCAGGCGGCGCCGGGATCCTCCCGGAAGCAGCGGCCGGCACGCGGAATCGGCCGCAACACCGCGATCTTCTCGCTGTTCACCGGCCTCTCGCGCATCGCCGGCCTGATCCGGGAGGTCGTGGCCTCCTCGTACTTCGGCACGGGCGGCGCCGCCTCGGCGTTCACCATCGCCTTCAACTTCCCGAACCTCATCCGCTCGCTGTTCGCGGACGCGGCGCTCAGCGCGGCGTTCGTGCCGGTCTTCACCGAGCTGCTCGAGAAGGGGAAGAGGAAGGACGCGTTCGAGCTCGCCAGCACGCTGTTCCTCGTGATGCTCGCGGCGCTCGGCGCGATCACCGCGTTCTTCATCGTCTTCGCCGGCCAGGTCATGCCGCTCTTCCTGGCGGGCACCTTCGACCCGGCGCTCGTCGACCTCACGGTCGGGCTCAGCCGCGTGCTCTTCCCGATCGTCCTGCTCCTGGGGATCAACGGCCTGGTCGTCGGGATCCTCAACGCGTACGGCGAGTTCTCCATCGGGGCCTTCGCGCCCCTGGTGTGGAACGCGATCATCATCCTCTGCCTCGTCGTCGCCCGGCCGCTGTTCGACGGCGACGCCGAGATCTACGCGTACGCCGTCGGGGTCCTGATCGGCACGGTGGCGCAGCTCGCGATGGCGCTCCCGTACCTGCGGCGCATCGACTTCCGCTTCTCGCTGAAGCAGCGGATGGCCCTGAGGGACCCCCGCATCCGACAGGTCTTCGTCCTGATGGTCCCGGTGACGATCGGCCTCGGGGTCATCAACTTCGACCAGTACCTTAACTCGACGCTCGGAACGCTCGTCTCCGAGGAGGCGCCACGCGCGATCGACGCCGCGTTCCGCGTCTACATGCTGCCCCAGGGGATGTTCTCCGTCGCGGTGGCGACCGTCCTCTTCCCGTCCCTCAGCCGCCTGGCCGCCCGGCGGGACCTCGACGGCCTGCGCACGACGATGGCGACCGGGGTGCGGCAGATCTTCCTCCTCCTGGCGCCCGCGGCCGTGTTCACCGCCGTCCTCGCCACCCCGATCACCCGCCTGGTCTACGAGCGCGGCGACTTCGACGCCGGCTCGACCGAGCTCGTCTCCACGGCGCTGTTCTGGTTCTCGTTCTCCCTGCCCTTCGCGGGCGCGAACCTCCTGCTCACGCGCACGTTCTTCTCGCTCCAGCGCCCCTGGACGCCGACGAAGATCGCCGGAATCAACCTCACGATCAACCTCGTGCTCTCGCTCCTGCTCTACAAGCCGTTCGGGATCGCCGGCCTCGTGCTGTCGACCGCGGTCTCGAGCATCGGGATGATGCTCCTGCAGGCCCGCTCGCTGCGCGGGCTCCTCGGCGGCTCGCTCGAAGAGGCCGCGACGCTGAAGGTGCTGCTGCGCATCGCGGCCGGCTCCGCGCTGCTCGGCGGGGTCGCCTGGGTCACCTGGTACGTCCTCGACGACCTGCTCGGGCGCTCCCTCCCCGCCCAGGCCGTGAGCGTCGGGGCCGCCGCGACGCTCGGCTTCGCCGCCTACGCGGGGGCGGTCCTCCTGCTCCGCGTGGCCGAGGCGCAGCAGATCGAGCGGTTCGTCACCCGGCGGCTCCACGCGCGCCGCGCGGGCTGACACGTCATCGCCGTGCCGCGCGCGGACCGGGACGCTCAGCTTCCGGCCCAGGATGCCGATGCAGTCCTGATGGCCGCCGTCGACACGCTCTCCACCGCCCTGGCGCGCACGGCGGACGTGCGGGCGGCGTCGTGGGCGGCCGTGGAGCATCTCCAGGGCCCCGGACTGCGCCCGAGCGTCTACATCGAGCGCGGCGGGCGGCTGCGCTGCCAGGCGCTCTCGGGCTACCGGCAGCTCCTCGACGGCCTCCCACCCTGGACGGGCGTCATCGGGCGGACGTACGCCACGGGGGAGGCGAACGTCGTCCAGGACGTCCGCGAGGACCCGCAGGACCTCCCGCCCGACGATGGCGTCGTCGCCGATGCCTGCTTCCCCCTCCGCTGCGGCGGCCGGATCGTCGGGGTCGTGAACGTCAAGTCCGACGAGCCGCTCGACGACGATGCGGTGGAGGACATCCGCCGCACGGCCAACGCGCTCGCCGCGAGAGTCGAGGCGCTCGGCGGGCCCATCCCGGAGTCCCCGTCCCAGCGGCTGGTCCGCCACGCGATCGCGCTCGCGACCCAGTTCGACGTCGCCGGGATCGAGCGGGCGGTCGTGACGGCCGCGGTCGACATCACGCCGATGCGCTCCGCCCTCCTGCTCGTGCGGCCCACCCCGGACGCCGCCTTCGTGCCCGCCTGCGTCCACGGCCCGCTCGGGCCCTCGCTCGCCGAGACGCCCGCGCCCGACGTCACCGCGCTCGCGGCCTTCACGACCGCGGGCTGCTCCATCTACACCGTGGCGGGGGAGCACGCCGGCGAGCCCGGAGCGGGGGCCGACACCCTGCGGCTGCCCGGCGCCTCGTCGCTCGCGGTCCTCGCGGCCGGCCCGGACCGGATCCTCGTCGTGGCCGACGCGACGACCACCGGCCTCAGCACGGAGCACTGCGAGCTGCTCGAGCTCCTCGCCGCCCAGGCCTCCGCGTGCCTGCGGACCGCCACGAGCGTCCGGGAGCTCCGCACGCTCGCGTCCACGGACGCCCTCACGGGCCTCGGCCACCACGCGACCTTCCACGCCGAGCTCGCCGAGGCGCGTGCCGACGGCGACGTCGGGGTCCTCGTCATCGACGTGGACCGCTTCAAGGCCTACAACGACCGCCATGGCCACCCCGCGGGGGACGTCGCGCTGCGGCGCACGGCGGAGGTCCTCGCCGGGGCCCTCCGGCGCGGCGACGCGCTCTTCCGCATCGGCGGCGACGAGTTCGCGGCGCTCCTGCCGGGGGCGGGCGGGGAGTCGACGCTCGAGATCGCCCGACGGCTCCACGACGCGGTCGCCGACGGCGAGACCGGCCTGCGGGTCTCCATCGGCGCGGCCTCGGCGGCCGAGGGCGAGGACGGCGTGGCGCTGCTCTCGCGCGCCGACCGCGCGCTCTACGTCGCGAAGGAGCAGGGCCGCGACGGCGTCGCGCTCGACCGCACGGGCTGAGGGGCCACCCGGCAACTACCCTGCAGCGCACTGATGGCCGTCGACCAGAGCCGCATCCGCAACTTCTCGATCATCGCCCACATCGACCACGGGAAGTCGACGCTGGCCGATCGCATCCTCGAGATGACCCAGACGGTCGATCCGCGGCAGATGCGCGAGCAGCTCCTGGACTCCATGGAGCTCGAGCGCGAGCGCGGGATCACGATCAAGTCGCAGGCCGTCCGCGTCTTCTACACCTCGAAGGTCGACGGCGAGATCTACCAGTTCCACCTCATCGACACGCCCGGGCACGTCGACTTCACCTACGAGGTCAGCCGCTCGCTCGCGGCCTGCGAGGGCGCGCTCCTCGTGGTCGACGCCAGCCAGGGCGTCGAGGCGCAGACGCTCGCGAACACCTACCTCGCGGTGGACGCCGGGCTCGAGATCATCCCCTGCCTGAACAAGATCGATTTGCCCGGCGCGGAGCCCGAGCGCGTCGCGGGCGAGGTCGCCGACCTGCTCGGCGAGGACCCCGATGCGATCAAGCGCATCTCGGGCAAGACCGGCATGGGGGTCGATGAGGTCCTCGAGGAGCTCGTGGCGAAGGTCCCGCCGCCCCACGGTGACCCGGACGCCCCGCCGCGCGCGGTCATCTTCGACTCCGAGTTCGACCAGTACCGCGGCGTGGTGGCCTACATCCGCGTCGTGGACGGCACGTTCCGGAAGGGCGACGCGATCCGCGCGATGGCCGCGGGCACCGAGGCCGAGATCGACGACATCGGCTTCTTCACCCCCGCGATGACGTCGATCGACTCGCTCACCCCGGGCGAGGTCGGCTACCTGATCACGGGGATCAAGGACGTCTCGAAGCTCGCCGTCGGCGACACGCTGACCCTCAAGCGGAACGGTGCCACCGAGGCGCTGCCGGGCTACCGCGAGGTCCAGCCCATGGTCTTCTGCGGGCTCTTCCCGCTCGACACGGACCGCTACCCGGACATGCGCGACGCGCTCGAGAAGCTCTCGCTGAACGACGCCGCGCTCTTCTGGGAGCCCGAGACCTCCGACGCGCTCGGCTTCGGCTTCCGCTGCGGCTTCCTCGGCCTGCTCCACATGGACATCGTCCGGGAGCGCCTGGAGCGCGAGTACGACCTCGACCTCATGGCGACGATGCCGTCCGTGGGCTTCGAGGTCACGCTGACCGACGGCACGGAGATGGACGTCCACAACCCGTCGGACTTCCCCGACCCGGCGAACGTCGCCGAAGTCCGCGAGCCGATGGTGAAGGCGAGCATCCTGACCCCGAAGGAGTACGTCGGGACGATCATGGAGCTCTGCCAGGACAAGCGCGGCGAGCACGCCGGCATGCACTACCTGAGCGCGGACCGCGTGCAGCTCGAGTACGTCCTGCCGCTCGCGGAGATCGTCCTCGACTTCTTCGACCAGCTCAAGAGCCGCACGAAGGGCTACGCGAGCCTCGACTACGAGCCCATCGGGCTGAAGGCGTCGAATCTCGTGAAGCTCGACGTCCTCCTGGGCGGCGACGTCGTGGACGCGCTGTCCATGCTCGTCCACAAGGACAAGGCCTACCCCCTGGGCCGCACGTTGACGGAGAAGCTCCGCGAGAAGATCCCGCGGCAGCAGTACGACGTGCCGATCCAGGCCGCGATCGGTGCCCACGTCATCGCCCGCGAGACCGTGAAGGCCTTCCGCAAGGACGTCACCGCCAAGTGCTACGGCGGCGACATCTCCCGCAAGCGCAAGCTGCTGGAGCGCCAGAAGGAGGGCAAGAAGCGGATGAAGCAGGTCGGCCGCGTCGAGGTCCCGCAGGAGGCGTTCCTCGCCGTCCTCGAGCTCGGCGACTCCCGCTCCTGAGCTTGACCGCCCGCCCCGGCGGGTAGTGCCCGGGCCATGGCTTCCATGAAGACCCGCGTCGCCGTGGCCGGCGGCAAGTACCTCGTCACGCATCCCCGCGGGCGCCTCACCCGCGTCGTCGTGCGGTTCGCCGTCAAGCGCGTCTCGAAGAAGCTCGCCACCGCGACCCGCGTCGACGCGATCCCCGCCACGGGCGGCTCGCGCCTGACCACCGTCGCCGGCATCGCCGTCGTCGCGGGCGGCATCGTCCTCCTCGCGCGCCGCGCCCGGACGCCCGAGGCGCCGTC
>JAOPZO010000389.1 GCA_025964065.1 Solirubrobacterales bacterium
TCGCGCCACCGCCGCCCGCGGCGTCGTTCGTCCTCCCGCGCGCGGCGCCGAGCTGGGCGCGGCGGATGACGTCACGGCAGTCCGTGTACTCGTCGACGTCCGTCGGGATGTTGCGCAGCGCGGAGGAGAACTCCTTCTGGCTGTAGGTCCCGTCGATCTTGCCGTCCTGGCAGTCGCGGATGACGTCGGAGCTGTCGGCCAGCGCGGCGGACGGGGTCGCGAGGGCGGCCAGGGTCGTGAGCACGGCGAGGGTCGAGCGGCGCATCATGGTCATCCTCCCGGAAAGTCGAGTGCTCGGGCCATGCCGTCGGCCCAGGCCTCGAAGCTGAAGGCCGCGGCATCGCGGCGGGCCGCCGTGCCCAGGCGCTGCCGCAGCACCGGCTCCTCGTGGAGGCGCGTGAGCGCCGCGGCGAGAGCGGGGATGTCGCGGGCGGGGACGACCAGGCCGTTCCGCTCGTGGCGGACCAGCCCGCCGGCGGCGGCGCCGACGGCGTCGGTGGCGATGGTCGGGAGTCCCTGGTGCATGGCTTCGTTGCAGACCAGTCCCCACGGCTCCTTGAAGGTCGCGGTGGGGACGGACGGCACTACGAGAACGTCCGCGGCGGCGTAGAAGTTGCGAAGGGCGACGGGGTCGGCGGGGCCGTGGGCGCGTACGCCCGGGCGCTCGACGAGGTCGCCCTCGACACCCACGAGGTCGAGGCGGGCGTTGGGAAGTGCCGCGGCGTCCCAGGCTTCCAGGAGCTCGTCGAGGCCCTTCTCGGGCGCCTCGCGGCCGACCCAGAGGAAGGAGGTGACGCCGGACGGGCCGGGCGGGCCGGGCTCCGACCAGAAGGCCTCGTCGACGGCCTGGGGCGCCACGACGACCCGGCGGGCGCCGCGGGCGCGGGCGTGCGCCGAGACGTGCGGACCGTAGGTGACGACTGCGTCAGCGTCGGCGTAGATCCGGGCCAGGAGGAGCGCGCCCGCGGCGTGCGCGGGGCTGCGGGGCTGCGCCCAGAGGGCGCTCCAGAGGACGAACGGCAGCCCGGCGCGGCGGGCGCCGGCGTAGCTTGCGGGAAGCGCGGTGCGGCCCGCGGTGCCGCAGACGACCGCACGGTGCTCGCCGCTTCGGGCCTTGCGGAAGCAGTCCCGCTGGGTGAGGTGCTCGTGCGGCACGCCGGGGTCCTCGACGCCCGCCGTGGCGTGGTGCGAGCGGCCGCCGAAGAGCGCGAGCTCGATCGGGACGCGGCGGTGGAGCGCCTGGAACGCGCCGCGGCGGTCCGGCGGCACGTGGTTGGTGACGAAGAGGACGGGAAGCGCGCTCACCGCAGGGCCAGCTCGTAGGCGGTCACGGTCGCGCGGCCGCAGCGCTCCCAGGTGAAGTGGCGCTCGACGGTGCGGCGCGCGCGGGCGCTGCGCTCCCCCTGCTCCCGCGGGGACAGCGAGAGCTCGCGGTCGATCGCCGACGCGAGCGCCGGGATGTCCCCTGGCGCGACGAGGCTGATGCCGGGGCCGGCCTCCTCGATCTCCGCGGGGCCCGGCTCCCCGAGGCACGCGATCGCCGGGAGGCCGCCCGCCATGGCCTCGACGTAGGCGACGCCGAACGCCTCGTCGACGGAGGGCAGGACGAAGAGGTGGCCGCTCCAGGCGGCCTGCAGCGCCTGCGGGTTCGGCAGCTGGCCCGCGAACTCCACACGGTCCTCGAGCCCGAGCTGCTTCGTGAGCGTCTCGAGCGGGCCGCGCTCCGGGCCGTCGCCCACGACGAGGTGGCGCAGGCGCGGGTGGCGGTCGCGGAGGATCCAGAGCGCGCGGATGACGTCGCCCTGGCGCTTGCGGCCGACGAGGTGGGCGACGGTCACGAGCGTCGGGTCCGGGCGCTTGTGGGGGAGCACGAGCGGGATGTCGGTGCCGAGCCGGACGACGCTCGTGCGCCGGGCGCCGAGCTTCGTGACGGCGCGCTCGATGCCCTTGGAGTTCGCGAGGACGACGGAGGCGCTGCCGTAGACGTCCTGCACCGCCTTCAGGCCGCCCGCGTAGTTCGTGGCGGTGAAGAAGGTGTCGGCGCCGTGGCTCGAGACGACGACGGGCACGTCCAGCCGCGCCCTTCGGACCGCCTCGCCGCTCGGGACGGCGCTGTGGGCGTGGATGAGCTCGAACGGCCAGCGGCGCTGCAGGCGCCGGAGGTGGAGCGCGAGCGTCGGTGCCGCCCAGGCGCCCCAGGAGCCGTAGCTTCTCGGGCGGGGCGGGGCGAGGAAGCGGACGTAGTCGACGGGCAGCCCGTCGATCGTCGCGTGGCGGGGCTGGCGGAGGAGCTCGCCGAGGGCGTGGCGCATCTCCCGCTTGGGCGTGGCGAGCGGCGGGATCGGGCGGTGGAGGACGACGACGCGCACCTCGGCGCCCGCGTCCCGGGCCGCCATGGCCTGCCGGTGCGCCCAGATGCCGATGACCGGGTCGTGGGCGCGCGGGTAGAACTCCGCGACGACGCAGACCCTCACGGGGTGGTGGGTGCTCGAACGGCCATCCGAGGTTCAGTGTGACGGGCGGCGGGGCGGAGCCCCGTGCACCTGGAATGATCCCGCGGGTGACGCCTCCTGCGGCCACGAACGGCCGGACGCGGGTCCTCATGCTCGGGAAGGGGTGGTTCCCCAGCGACGTCGGAGGCCTCGACCGGTACTACCGCGAGCTGCTCGAGCACCTGCCGGAGGCCGAGGGCGTCGTGGTGGGGCCGGGGCCGGACGCTCCAGCTCGGGTCGCCTCCGTCTCGCACACGGATGCGCCGCTGCCGCGGCGGCTCGCCGCCTTCGCGGAGGCCGCGAGCCGACGGCACCGGGCCGTCGATGTCGTCGACGCGCACTTCGCCCTCTACGCCTTCTGGCCCGTCCTGCTCGGACCGCTGCGCCACGTCCCGCTCGTCGTGCACTTCCAGGGGCCCTGGGCGGACGAGAGCGTCTCGGCCGGTGACGGCTCCCGGTGGAAGCTCGCCGCGCGGCGGCGCCTGGAGCGCGCGGTCTACCGCCGCGCGGAGACCGTGATCACGCTCACGAGCGCCTTCCGGCGCGTCGCGGTCGAGCGCTACGGCGTCTCCCCGTGGCGCATCGTCGTGGAGCGCCCCGGCGTGGACGTCGAGCGCTTCGACCTCGGGGACCGCGCGCTGGCGCGCGCGGCGTTCGACCTGGCGGATGACGCGTTCGTGGCGGTCTGCGTCCGCCGCCTCGTGCCGCGCATGGGCCTCGAGGTCCTGCTCGACGCCTGGGAGCAGGAGGACGACCGGCCCCGCTGCCTCCTCATCGCCGGGCACGGGCCGCTCGAGGAGGGGCTCGCCGCCCGGATCGCCGCGTCGGACGTGCTGCGCGGCTCCGTCCGGCTGCTCGGCCGCGTCCGGGAGGACGAGCTGCTCGCGTTGTACCGCGCCGCGGACGTCAACGTCGTCCCGACCTTGTCGTTCGAGGGCTTCGGGCTCGTGGTGCTGGAGGCCGCGGCCTGCGGGGCGCCGTCGATCGTGACCGACGCCGGCGGGCTGCCTGAGGCGGTGCGCGGGGCGCCGGGGGCGCAGGTCGTGCCGGCGGGGGAACCCGTGGCGCTGCGGG
>JAOPZO010000401.1 GCA_025964065.1 Solirubrobacterales bacterium
CTCGTGACGACCGCCGCTCCCGGGCCGTACGCGGCGCTCCCGCTCGCCCGTGCGCTCGCGCCGGACCTCGTGCTTCCGGCCGACGCCGACGCCCCGGCCCTCGCGGCCGCCCTCCGGACCGCCCTCGCGCGCTCGGACCCGGAACACGCCAAGGGCGCGCAGCCCACCCGGATCGCGGCGTTGCTGGAGCCCTTCACGCGCGCGAACGCCGACCGGGTGGTCGCCTCCGAGCTGCTGCCGCGCCTGCTGCGCGGCTAGCGCCACGGCGGGACGCGGGCCCGGCGTACGCACAGCGGGCGTGGAACGTCGCGCCACCCGCAACGTTCCACGCCGGCTGTCACGCCACCGCACAGCGGGCGTGGAACGTGGCGCCGCACGCAACGTTCCACGCCGGCTGTGGCGCCACCGCGCAGCCGGAGCTCCTACCCCCGCGCCGCCCGCTTGCGCAGCGGCGCGAAGTCCGCCCACGGCAGCGTGTTCGCCACGTCGGCCCTCGTGAGCCATGCGCGGCGCGCGGTCGCGATGCCCCAGACCGTGATGCCGAGGGTGCTCGTGCCGTGAGCGTCGGAGTCGACGACGATCCGGACGCCGGCGTCGCGGGCCGCGCGGGCGTGGAGGTCGTTCATGTCGCGGCGGTCGGGGGCGGCGTTGATCTCGAGCATCGTCCCCGTGCGGACGGCGGCCGCGATGACCTGCTCCATGTCGACGTCGTAGGGCGGGCGCGACTCGATCTTCCGGCCGGTCGGGTGGCCGATGCAGTCGATCCACGGGTGCTCGCACGCCGTGACGATGCGCTCGGTCGGCGTCGTGCCGAAGGCCGTGTGCACCGAGCCCATCACCCAGTCCAGCTCGGCGAGGAGCTCGTCGGGGTAGTCCGGGTTGCCGTCGATCCCGATGTTCGTCTCCGTCCCGATCAGCACCTCGATGCCGTCGAGCGAGGCGTTGACCTCGCGCACCGCCTCGATCTGACGCCGCAGGTGGTCCGGCGTGACGTGGTTGCCGAAGCCGTGGGTCGCGGAGTGGTCGGTGATCGCGATGTACTGCAGCCCGCGCTCGCGCGCCGCGAGCGCCATCTCCTCGATCGAGTTGCGTCCGTCGGAGGCCGTCGTGTGCATGTGGAGGTCCCCGATGAGGTCGGCGTGCTCGATGAGCACCGGGACCTCGCCCGCGGTGCGGAACGCGAGCTCGCCGCGGTCCTCGCGCAGCTCGGGCGGGATCCACGGCAGGCCGAGCCGCTCGTAGACCTCGTGCTCGGTCGCGCAGCGGTGCGTCTCGCCCGTCGCGTCGTCGAGCAGTCCGTACTCGCTGACGTGGAAGCCGCGTCGCACGGCGGCCTCCCGCAGGGAGACGTTGTGCATCTTCGAGCCCGTGAAGTGCTGCAGGAGGTTGCCGAACTGGTCGGGCTCGACGACCTTCAAGTCGACCGGCATGCCCGTGTGGGTCCGCGCCCGTGCCGCGTTCTGGCCCGGGATGCCGCTGACGGACTCGATGACGTCGAGCTCCCCGAACGCCGCGATGAGCGCCGCCGGGTCGGAAGCCGTGGCGATGATGTCGAGGTCCTTGCAGGAGTCCGCGCGGCGCCGCGCGCTTCCCGCGAGCTCGACCCTGTCCGACGCGGGGTGGGCACGCAGCGCGGTGACGATCCCCTCGGCCACCGGGAGCGCCTTGTGGAGCAGCACCCGCGGGGCGGGTGCCTCGCCGAGGCCGGCGTCGAGTGCGGCGAGGACGGAGGCCTCGAACTTCGGCCCGAAGCCCTTCACGTCCCGCAGCTGCTCCTTCTCGGCCGCCTCCCGCAGCCGCTCGAGCGAGTCGAGCCCGAGCTCGTCGAAGAGCTTCCGCGCCTTCTTCGGGCCGAGGCCCGGCAGGCGCGTCATGTCGACCAGGCCGGGCGGGAACGTCGCCCGGAGCCTCTCGACCGCCGGGATCGTCCCCGTCTCGAGCAGCGCGTTGACCTTCTCCTCGAGCGTCTTGCCGATCCCGGGGAGCGTCGTCAGGTTCCCCTCGCGGGTCAGCGCGGCGATGGACCGCGGCGCCTCGCGCACGACCTTCGCCGCGTTCCGGTAGGCGAGCACGCGGTGGATGGACGCCCCGTCGAGCTCGTAGAGGTCGGCGAGCTCGTCGAACAGCGCGGCGACCTGGGCGTTCGTCGGGTCCGGGCGGGCGGCGGTGTCGGACATCGGAGGCCTAGGGTACGGCCGCTGATGCGCGGCGCGGCCTGGTTGATCCTCCCCACCTTCGACGAGGCCGAGAACATCGAGGCGATCGTCCGCGCCGCCGACACCGTGCTCGCCCGCGCCGCGCCCGAGGGCCACCGGATCCTCGTTGTGGACGACGGCTCCCCGGACGGCACGGGCGACATCGCCGAGCGGCTGAAGGCGGAGCTCCCGGCGCTCGACGTGCTCCACCGCACGGAGCGCGCCGGCCTCGGCCCCGCGTACCTCGCGGGCTTCGCCCGGGCGCTCGACGAGGACGCGGCCTACGTCCTGGAGATGGACTCCGACTTCTCCCACGACCCGGCGGATCTCGCGCGGCTGCTCGAGGCGGTCCGCGGGCCCGCGGACCTCGTGCTCGGCTCCCGCTACGTGCCGGGGGGCGGCGTGAGCGACTGGAGCCGGACGCGCGAGCTCATCTCCCGCGGCGGCTCCTGGTACTCGCGGCGGGTCCTCGGCCTCGGCGTCCGCGACGTCACGGGCGGCTTCAAGTGCTTCCGGGCCGAGGTCCTCCGGGCCGTCGACCTCCCGAGCGTCCGCTCCCACGGCTACGCCTTCCAGGTCGAGCTCACGTACCGCGCGATCCGCCAGGGCTTCCGGGTGCGTGAGGTGCCCATCACGTTCCGGGAGCGCCAGCGCGGGACCTCGAAGATGACTTGGCGGATCGCGCTCGAGGCCGTGCGGATGGTCCCGGCGCTGCGGCGCACGGGCGGCTGTGCGCGTCCGCCCCCGCCGGGCGCCGCCACAAGCGCGGGGCCACGGACGCCGATGCCGGTGGGGTGCCCCGCGCCTCCGACCTCGCACTCGTCCAGGGCCTCGGGGAGACCCGCGAGACGCTCGTCCGCTGGAACGCCGCACCCTGGCCCGTCCTGCGCGGCTGGCTCCTCGGCGC
>JAOPZO010000408.1 GCA_025964065.1 Solirubrobacterales bacterium
CCCGCAGCCGGTCCGACGCCGCGAAGTCGCGCGCCTCGCGCGCGGCCGCCCGGGCCCGCGCGAGCTCCCGCACCGCCGCCGGTGCCTCGTCGTCCCCCGCTTCGAGAAGCGTGTCGAGGCCGAGGACCCACAGCATCCTCGCGAGCCCGTCGCGCCCGACCGGCTCCTCGGAGCGGTTGGCCTCGCTGACCCACTCCGCCACCACGGCGAGCCCCGCGGGCGTGTTGAAGTCCTCGGCGAGCGCGGCCCGGAAGCGCTCCTCGAGATCCGCCGACCAGGGCGGGGAGGGACCGTCGATGAGGCGGCGTCCGGCTTCCCGGATCCGCCGGGCGCGCCCCGCGGCGTCCGCGAGCGTCGAGGCGTCGAACTGGAGCGGCTGGCGGTAATGCCCGCCGACGAGGAGCGTGATCAGCGTGTCGCGGCCGTGCTCCTCGAGCACCTCGGGCAGCCGCTGCAGCGCGCGCGTCCCGGACTTGGAGACCTTCTCCCGCCCGATCTCGAGCATCCCGTTGTGCATCCAGATGCGTGCGAGCTCGACCCCACGGCCACAGCGGGTCTGCGCCGCCTCGTTCTCGTGGTGGGGGAACGCGAGGTCGATGCCGCCGCCGTGGATGTCGAAGCCGACGCCCAGGAGGTCCTCCGCCATCGCCGAGCACTCGATGTGCCAGCCCGGCCGGCCCCGTCCCCACGGCGCGTCCCAGGCGGTGTCCTCCCCCTCCTTCTCGGCCTTCCAGAGGGCGAAGTCGAGCGGATCCTCCTTGAGCGAGGCGCCCTCGATGCCCTCCCCCTGGTCCATCTGGTCGACGTCGCGGCCACTCAGCTCGCCGTACCGCGGGTCGGCGCGGACGCGGAAGTAGACGTCGCCCTCGATCGCATATGCGGCATCACGCTCGAGCAGCGCCTCGATGAGCGCCACGATCCCCGGGATGCTCCGGGAGGCCAGCGGCTCGTGGTCCGGCCGGCCGAGCCCGAGGCCGTCCGTGTCCGCGATGTACGCCGCGGTCATCTCGTCGGCGAGCTCGATCGACCCGACGCCGCGCGCCCGGGCCGCATCGTAGATCTTGTCGTTGACGTCCGTGACGTTCGCGACGAGCACCACCTCGCCGTACCCCTCCTGCTCCAGGAAGCGCTTCAGCAGCGAGAAGACCACGAAGGGCCGCGCGTTCCCCGCGTGGATCCGGTCGTAGACGGTGGGCCCGCACGCGTAGATGCCGACCCGGCCCGGGTCGCGGGGCTCGAGGACCGTGAGTGCCCCGGAAGCGGTGTCGTGCAGGCGGATCGTGCGCATGGACGCGCCAACGTACCGCGCGCGGAACCCCGCCTTGTTCGAGCGCGTGCGGGAGGGCTTGATCGCCCGGCTTCCGGGCAATGGGTTCCCATGACGCGTCGGGTCACCCGGGTGACGCCCCTCCGCTCCCCCACCCTGCTCGAGCAGGTCGAGGAGGCCTTCCGGACGCTGCCGTCCCGCTACCTCGGTGCCCCGGCGGGCTTCGACGCGACCTACCACGTGCGCCTGGGCGACATCGGCCACACCTTCGAGGTCCGCTGCACCGAGGCGGTCGCCCGCGTGCGCAAGGGGACGAGCCGCCGCGAGCCGGACGTCGTCATCGGCACGGACGCCGCCACCTGGCTGCGCCTGCGCGCCGGGGAGCTCGCCGGCCTCGACGCGTTCCGGGAGCGCACGCTCTACGCCCGCGGCCAGGTGGACCTCGCGCTCTCCTTCGAGGGCCTGTTCCGGCTCCCGAACGGCCGCGACCCGCTCATGTGCGTCCACGACGTGCACTTGAAGGGCCGCTGCATCTCGACGCTGTCGCTCGGCGAGGGCCCGGACGTGCTGCTCATCCACGGCCTCGGCGCCGCGAAGACGTCCTTCTTCGACACGGCGGCCGGGCTGCGCCGCGCGGGCTACCGCGTGCACGCGATCGACCTCCCCGGCTTCGGCTCCTCCAGGGGCCCGGCGACCGCGCCGTACTCGGCGACGTGGTTCGCCGAGACCGTCCGGGACTGGATGGACGCGATGGACATCGACCGCGTCCACGTCGTCGGCAACTCCATGGGCGGGCGCGTCGCGCTCGAGCTCGGGCTGCAGGCCCCGGAGCGGGTCGGCGGGCTCGTGCTCCTCTGCCCCGCCGTCGCCTTCGTCAAGCGGGGCCTCCACCCGCTCGTGAAGCTCCTGCGGCCGGAGCTCGGGCTGCTGCCGCACAGGATCGCGCGGCCCGTCGTCGCCCGGCAGCTCAGCGCGATGTTCGCCGATCCCGACGCCCTCGACCCGAGCGTCGCCGACATCGCGGTCGACGAGTTCCAGAACACGTACTGCTCGGCCGGCGCCCGCCTCGCGTTCCTGCGCGCCGCGCGGAACATCTACCTCGACCGCCCCTTCGGCAGCGGCGGCTTCTACCCCCGGCTGGGCGAGCTCGTCCCCGCCGCCCACTTCGTGTGGGGCTCCCACGACCCGCTCATCCCCGCCGGGTTCTCCCGCCACGTGCGCGAGTGGCTCCCCGGGGCGACCCAGACCGTCCTCCGAGGCTGCGGTCACGTTCCGCAGATCGAGCGCCCGGAGGAGACGACCGCACTCATCGTCGAGCACCTCCGGCGCGTGGACGCCCGGCGCCCCGCCGCGACGCTCCGCCTGGCGGCATGACACCGCTTTCCCGTCCAACCGGGGAACGGCGTACGCTCCGGCCCTGATGAGCCCCTCCGCGCCCACCACGAAGGCCGCCTCCCGCAACGGCTCCACGAACGGGCGCGCGGACGGCACGCGCCCCTCGGAGCCCGCGCCGGCCGCGGCG
>JAOPZO010000431.1 GCA_025964065.1 Solirubrobacterales bacterium
GGCAGCCGCCCAGCGCGCGCCGCGACAAGGCCCGCCCCCGGCGCCGCCGACGCGACGCACGTTCGTCGGCCGGCACGCGCCCAGCGTGCGCTGAAGGCGCCATCGTGCCCCAGGGCCCGACTCCGCGGTCACCTGCGGCGAGGGGGCCCCGCCGGCGTCCGTGCGGACCGCTCAGGCCGGCCGGGGCGCCGCCTCGCGCGACAGCAGCCCGATCGCCGCGACCGCCCCGACCAGCGCCAGCACCCCGCCGATGAGGAACGCGCGCTGGAAGCCCTCCGTCAGCGCGGCGGCCTGCGAGACGGTCCCCGCCGCGTCGGCGGAGCGCTGGGTCGCGAACGTCGCGAGCAGCGCCAGGCCGAGCGAACCGCCCACCTGGCGCGAGGTGTTCACGAGCCCGGACGCAAGCCCGGACTCGGGCCCCGCCACGCCGGCGGTCGCGGCGATCGTCGCCGGCACGAACGAGAACCCGATGCCCGCCGCTGCGAAGAGCGACGGCACGAGCACGTCGACGAGGTAGCTCCCGCCCACGCTCACCTGCGTGAACAGCAGCATCCCGGTGGCGATCGAGGCCATCCCCATCGTCAGCACCCGGCCCGCGCCGATCCGCCCGACGAGCCGCCCCGCGACCTGCGAGCAGAGCACGATCGCGAGCGTCATCGGCAGGAACGACAGCCCCGCCTCGATCGGCGAGAAGCCCAGGACCTCCTGCAGGTAGAGCGAGACGAAATACCACATGGCGAACGCGGCGCTGCCCATGAGGAAGACCACGATGTTCGCCCCCGTGAGCTGCCTCGAGGTGAAGATCCGCAGCGGCACGAGCGGCGCGGAGGCCAGCCGTCCCTCGATGAACGTGAAGCCCGCGAGCAGCGCGGCGCCCGCGGCCATGAGCAGGAGCGTGCGGGCCGAGCCCCAGCCGTGCGTCTCCGAGCCGACGATCCCATAGGTCAGCACGACGAGGCCGACGGTCACGGTCACCGCGCCGGCCACGTCGAACGCCCGGTGCTCCCCGATCCGCTCGGTCCGCCCGGGCAGCAGCACGCGCCCCGCGACGAGCGCGGCGCCGAGGCCGATCGGGACGTTGATGAAGAGGATCCAGCGCCAGGAGAGCGTCTCGGTGAGCACGCCGCCGAGCAGCGCACCGGCCGCGCCGCCCGCTCCGCCCATGGCGGCCCAGAGCCCGAGCGCGCGGTTGCGCTCCGCGCCCTCCGTGAAGGTCGTGGTGAGGATGGAGAGCGTCGCGGGCGCGACGATCGCCCCGCCCAGCCCCTGCGCCGCCCGCGCCGCCACGAGCATCGTGTCGTCCTGCGCGAAGCCGCCGACGAGGGAGGCGAGGCCGAAGACCCCGAGGCCGGCGATGAAGACCGTGCGGCGCCCGACCAGGTCCGCGGCGCGCCCGCCCAGGAGCAGGAAGCCCGCGAACGCGAGCGTGTAGGCGTTCACGACCCACTGGAGATCGGGCGCGCTGAACCCGAGGTCGGCCCGGATCGACGGCAGCGCGACGTTGACGATGGAGACGTCGAGGATCACCATGAACTGGGCGAGGCAGCACAGGACGAGCGTCAGCGACATGCGGCGGGCGTCAGTCATGTGGCCTGATTGTTGCACGCGCAATCTTCGCGCCCCTGGGGTCGTAGCGCTGACAGCTCGTCAGCCCACGGCATACGATGCCCCGCATGCCTTCAGCGGACTACGTCATCGTCGGTGCCGGCTCGGCCGGCTGCGTCCTCGCCAACCGCCTCTCGGAGGACCCGTCCGTGCGGGTCCTGCTGCTCGAGGCCGGCGGCAAGGACCGCAGCATGAACATCAAGATCCCGGCCGCGTTCGCGAAGCAGTTCCACACGAAGCTCGACTGGGACCTCGCCACGGAGCCCCAGCCCGAGTGCGACGGCCGGCGCCTCTACTCCCCGCGCGGCAAGGGCCTCGGCGGCTCGAGCTCGATGAACGCGATGCTCTACGTCCGCGGCCGCCCGCTGGACTACGACCTGTGGGAGGCGCAGGGCGCCGAGGGGTGGGGCTGGGACGACGTCCGCCCCTACTTCCTGAAGGCGGAGAACAACGAACGCGGCGCCTCCGAGCACCACGCGGTCGGCGGCCCGCTGAACGTCGCGAACACCCGCTCCCCGCGGAAGCTCACCCCGATGTTCCTCGACTCGGCGGCGGCCGCGGGCTTCCCGCGGGTCTCGGACTACAACGGGCCGGAGCAGGACGGCTCCTCCTGGGCGCAGGTGACGCAGAAGAACGGCAAGCGCTTCAGCGCGGCCGACGCCTACCTCGTCCCCGCCGCCAAGCGCCCGAACCTCGAGATCGTGACCCACGCGCAGGTCCTGAAGATCGAGCTCGAGGGCACCCGTGCGACCGGCGTCCGCTACCGCGACAAGAAGGGCCGCGAGCAGGTCGCGAGCGCGTCGCGCGAGATCGTCCTGAGCGCCGGCGCCTACGGCTCCCCGCAGCTGCTGATGCTCTCGGGCATCGGCCCCGCCGACCACCTGCGCGAGGTCGGCGTGCCCATCGTCCACGAGCTCGACGGCGTCGGGCAGAACCTGCACGACCACCCGTTCCTCGTCTGCATCTTCGAGTCGAAGGTCGGCGGCTCGCTGCTCGACGCGGAGCACCCGAGGTTCCTCGCGGAGTACGCGCTCCGCAAGACGGGCCCGCTCACGAGTTCGGTCGCCGAGGCGTTCGCCTTCGTCCGCACCCGCCCCGGCCTTCCCGCGCCCGACGTCCAGTACCACTTCGCCCCGGCGTTCTTCTCCCAGCACGGCGCCGAGACCCACGACAGGCATGCCTTCACGGTGGGCCCGACGCTGATCAGCCCCAAGAGCCGCGGGTGGGTGCAGCTCCGCTCCGCCGACCCGCTCGCCGCCCCGCGCATCAACCCGAACGCGCTTTCGGACCCCGACGACATGGCGGCGATGGTCGAAGGAGTCAAGATCGCCCGGCGCATCGTGGCGCAGGAGCCGCTCGCCTCCGCGACCGCCCGCGAGATCTACCCCGGCCCGGACGTGCAGAGCGACTCGGAGATCGAGGCGGACATCCGCCGCCGCGTCGAGCTCATCTACCACCCGGTCGGCACCTGCCGCATCGGCATCGACGACGGCGCCGTCGTGGACCCGGACCTCCGCGTCCGCGGGATCGAGGGCCTCCGCGTGGCGGACGCGTCGGTCATGCCGGTCATCCCGGGCGGCAACACGAACGCGCCGACGATCATGGTCGGCGAGCGCGCCGCGGACCTCATCCGCGGGCGCGTCGGGGCGGGCGCTCCCGCTTAGAGCGCCGAGGCGGAGCCGGGCCCGTCGCCAGGGTGGGTCCGGCCGTAGCGCCGCTCGGCCATGGACACCGCGACGGCGTCGAGCTCCGCGGTCCCGAGCGCCCGGGGCGTGCCGAGTTGGGCTGCGTGCCAGTGCAGGCGCGCGGCCCACTCGAGGACCTCGGTCGCGCGCACCGCCGCGGCGAGGTCCGGTCCGTGCGTGAGCACCCCGTGGTTCGCCAGGAGCACCGCGCTGCGGCCCTCCATCGCGGCGAGGGTCACCGCCGCGAGCTCCGGGGTGCCGAACGTCCGGTACGGCGCGACGCGCACGCTCCCGCCGAGCGCGAGCATCTCGTAGTGGATGCAGGGCAGCTCGTCGAGGACGCAGGCCAGCGCAGTGGCCATCGGCGCGTGCGTGTGGACGACGGCCCCCACCCCGAAGCGGTCGTAGGCGCCCAGGTGCAGCTCGAGCTCGGAGGTCGGCGCAAGCGACCCGTCGACGAGCACGCCCGCCCGGTCCACGACGCAGACGTCGTCCGCCCCGAGCTCCGCGAGCAC
>JAOPZO010000454.1 GCA_025964065.1 Solirubrobacterales bacterium
GACGGCGAGGCGGTCGTCACGCTCCGCGCGCCGACCATGCGCGACTGGCTCCGCGGCGACGGCCGGGAGGACGCGGGCGCCCGCTTCTCGCTCGCGGACTGCACGCTCCGAGCCCCCGTCCCCGAGCCGCCGAGCTTCCGCGACTTCTACGCCTACGAGGGGCACGTCGCCACGGGCTGGCGCAAGCGCGGGAAGCCGATCCCGCCCGCCTGGTACGCGGCACCGGCGTTCTACTTCTCGAACCCCGCGTCCCTCGTCGGCCCGGGCGAGCCCGTCGCCCGGCCCGCCGCCACGCGGGAGCTCGACTTCGAGCTCGAGCTCGCGGCGGTGGTCGGCGGCGACGGGGCGATCGCGGGCTTCACGCTGCTGAACGACCTGAGCGCCCGCGACGTGCAGCGCGAGGAGGTGACCGTCGGGCTCGGGCCCGCGAAGGCGAAGGACTTCGCGACCGCGCTCGGCCCGTGGCTCGTCACCCCGGACGAGCTGCCGCTCCGGGACGGCCGCCTGCACCTGGAGGCGACCGTGGCGGTGAACGGGGTCGAGCTCACGCGCTCGGACGCCGCGGCGCAGCACTTCCCCTGGGGCGCGCTCCTGGCGCACGCCGCGCGCGACACCCGCCTGCGCGCGGGCGACGTCCTCGGCTCGGGCACCCTCGCCCGCGGCTGCCTGCTCGAGCTCGGCCCGGTCGTCGAGGGCCACCGCTGGCTCGAGCCGGGCGACGTGGTGACGCTCGCGGCCCCGGGCCTGGGCGAGCTGTCGACGCCGATCGTCTGACCGCCGCTCCCGTCAGGCCACGGGCCGCTCGAACAGCGTGGAGAGCACGACCTGCGTCTGCGTCCGGGTGATCCCGGGCGCGTCGCGGAGCCGCTCGAGCGCGTCCTCCAGGTGCTGGGTGTCGCGGGCGTGGAGGTGCAGGATCGCGCTCGCCTCGCCGGCCACGGTGTAGGCGCCGCTCACCTCCGCGAGGCGCCCGCAGGTCGCGAGGATCTCCGCGCCGCTCATCCGCCCCTCGCAGAAGAGCGACACCACGGCGTGGGTCGTCCAGCCCAGCGCGACGTGGTCGACCACCGCCGTGTAGCCCCGCACGACCCCCGCCGCCTCGAGCCGGTCGACCCGCCGCTTCACGGCCGGCGCGCTCAGCGCGACGTGCCCGCCGATGTCCTGGAACGAGCGCCGCGCGTTCTCGCGGAGCAACGCAACGATCTGCTGGTCGATGTCGTCGAGATCCATGACGGGAGCCTTCCACACGCAACGAACAGCGATTGCAGGAGGCGCTCGACAGGAGAAGCATTCAGCCATGACGCCGACGACCGCTCCGGCCCCGCACGAGGCCGTCCCCGCTCCCGTGGACCGCATGCCGCTCAACGGCATCGACCACATCGAGCTGTGGGTCGGCAACGCCGCCCAGGCCGCCTACTTCTACGAGCACGCCTTCGGCTTCCGCCGCGTCGCCTACGCCGGCCTCGAGACCGGCGTGCGGGACCGCAGCACGCACGTCCTCGAGCAGGGCCGCATCCGGCTCGTCCTCACGGGCGCCCTCTCCTCCGACTCCCCCATCGCCCGCCACCACGCCCGCCACGGCGACGGCGTGCGCTCCATCGCGCTCTCCGTCCCGGACGTCGACCACGCCTACGCGGAGGCGCTCGCCCGCGGCGCCCGCGGCGTCGACATGCCGAGCACGCGCACGGACGAGCACGGGAGCGTGCGGCTCGCGAGCATCGCGACGTACGGCGAGACCCTGCACACGTTCGTCGACCGCAGCGCCTACGCCGGCGCGTTCCTCCCGGGCTTCCGGGCCCTGCCCCAGCGCGCCCCCGAAGCGGACGACCTGCTGCTCGCGATCGACCACGTCGTCGGGAACGTCGAGCTCGGCCACATGCAGGAGTGGGTCGGCTTCTACGAGCGCGTCTTCGACATGACGGAGATGCTGCACTTCTCCGACGAGGCGATCTCGACGGAGTACTCCGCGCTCATGTCGAAGGTCGTGGCGAGCGGCGACGGGCGCATCAAGTTCCCGATCAACGAGCCCGCCGAGGGCAGGCGCAAGTCGCAGATCGACGAGTACCTCGACTTCTACGAGGGGGCGGGCGCCCAGCACATCGCGGTCGCCACGCGGGACATCGTCGGCACGGTCGCCGAGCTCCGCCGCCGCGGCGTCTCCTTCATCCCGATCCCCGAGAGCTACTACGACGACGTCGCCGAGCGCGTGCCCGCGGTCGCCGGCCAGCTCGCCGACCTCCGGGAGCAGGGGATCCTGGTCGACCACGACGACGAGGGCTACCTGCTCCAGCTCTTCACGCAGCCCGTCGGCGACCGGCCCACGGTCTTCTTCGAGGTCATCGAGCGGCACGGCGCGCGCGGCTTCGGCGAGGGGAACTTCAAGGCGCTGTTCGAGGCGATCGAGCGCGAGCAGGACAAGCGGGGGAACCTCTGATGCGGTACGTGGAGCGCGGCGAGGTGCCGGCCAAGCGGCACGTGCAGGTGCGTGGCGAGGACGGGCGGCTGCTCGTCGAGGAGGTCCTCGGCTTCGAGGGCTTCTCGGGCAACGAGTCGATCCTCTACCACCGCCACTCGCCCTGCCGGATCAAGGAGGTCGGGGCCCACACGCCGCTCGTGAGGGAGGAGTGGGTGCCCGAGGCGCACGTCCACCGCCTGACCGACACGAACCCCGTCGTCCCGCAGGGCGACTACCTCACGGGCCGCCAGCTCCTGCAGTTCAACGCCGACATCGAGGTGTCGATCTGCAAGCCCATCGAGGAGCGCGCGGGCTTCTACCGCAACGGGGAGGGCGACGAGGTCCTGTTCGTCCACCGCGGCACCGGGGTCGTCGAGACGATCTTCGGCCGGGTCCCCTACCGCCCGCACGACTACGTCGTGATCCCCCGCGGCACGACCTACCGGGTGCAGCACGACCCGGGCGAGCAGGTGTGGCTGTGCTTCACGACCCCGGGCGAGATCGAGACCCCCAAGCGCTACCGCAACCGCTACGGCCAGCTCCTGGAGGGGGCGCCGTTCTCCCACCGCGACTTCCATCCGCCGCCCGAGCTCGAGAGCCACACGGACCCGGGCGAGCACGAGCTGACGGTGCGGGTGCGCGGCGGCCTGCAGCAGTTCGTCCTCGACCACCACCCGTTCGACGTCGTGGGCTGGGACGGCTACGTCTACCCCTACACCTTCAACACCGACGACTTCGAGCCGATCAGCGGGAGGATCCACCAGCCCCCGCCGGTCCACCAGACCTTCCAGGGCCAGAACTTCGTCATCTGCTCGTTCTGCCCCCGCGAGCTCGACTGGGACCCGCAGGCCGTGGCGCTTCCCTACCACCACTCCAACGTGCAGTCGGAGGAGGCCATCTACTACGTCGCCGGGCAGTTCGGCTCCCGGCGCGGCGTGGACGTCGGGATGGTCACGCTCCACCCGAGCGGGCTCCCGCACGGCCCGCAGCCCGGGCTCGTCGAGGCGTCGCTCGGCGTCCGCCGCACGGAGGAGCTCGCGGTCATGTGGGACACCTTCCACCCCCTGAGGCTCACCCCGCTCGCACGCGAGCACGACCAGCCCGGGTACGCCCTGTCCTGGTCCGACGACCTCGTGGAGGCCTAGGTGTTCGAGGAAGCGCAGCTCTACTCGCCCGTCACGCAGGCGGACGACGGCGCCGTCACCGTCCACCTCGCCCCGGACCACCCCGGCGCCGGCGACCCGGCCTACCGGGCGCGCCGCAACGAGATCGCGGCCACGGCGATCGCGTGGCGCCCGGGCGAGCCGGCGCCGCACATCGACTACACCGACGCGGAGCACGAGGTCTGGCGCACCGTGTGCCGCGAGCTCGCCCCGAAGCACGTGCGCCGCGCCTGCCGGGCGTTCAACGAGGCCGTGCGGGCGCTCGACCTCCCGCGCGACCGCGTCCCGCAGCTCGAGGAGGTCACCGAGCGCCTGCGGGCGCTCACGGGCTTCGGCTACGTCCCGGCCGCCGGGATCGTCGGCATCCAGGAGTTCTACGGCGATCTCGCGGACCGGACCTTCCACTCCACGCAGTACCTGCGGCACGGCGCCGCCCCGCTCTACACCCCGGAGCCCGACCTCGTCCACGAGGTCATCGGCCACGGGCACCTCATGGCCGACCCGCAGCTCGCGGAGCTCAACCGCCTCGCCGGCGAGGCCGCGCGGCGCGCGCGGACCCCCGAGGCGCTCCAGGTCGTCGCGGACGTCTTCTGGTTCACGATCGAGTTCGGCCTCGTCCGCGAGGACGGCGAGCTCCGCGTCTGCGGCGCCGGGCTGCTCTCGTCCTACGGCGAGATCGACGAGGTCGAGCACGCGGACGTCCGGCCGCTCGACTTCGGGGCGATGGCCCGCCAGGAGTACGACATCACCCGCTACCAGCCCGTGCTGTTCGCGGCCGACTCGATGGACCACCTCGTGGACGCCGTCGGCGGCTTCTTCGCGGGCTGCGACGACGACACGCCCGCGCGCCTGGGGGTCCCCGCGACCGCCTCGCGCTGACCCCCGCGCCGCACCGCTCTAGGATCCGCCGCCATGGCGGAGCCCAGCAGCGCCGGCTCACGGATGGTGGCGGAGATCGCGGAGGCCGAGCGGGCCGAGCGCACGCGGCTGGCCGACCGGCTGCACGACGAGGGGCTGCAGCTCGTGCTCGCGGCACGGCAGGAGGTCGCCGAGGCGCGCGACGGCGACCCGCAGGCGCTCGACGCGCTCGAGACCGACCTCGCGCAGGCGACGGAGGCGCTCCGCTCGCTCACCTCGGCGATGCACGAGGACCTGCTGCAGCGCCTCCCGCTCGAGGAGGGGCTCGAGCGCATCGGCCGCGACGCCGCCCGCCGCGGCCGCTTCGTCCTGCGGGTGCACGTCGACCCGCTTGCGACGGGCGTGCACGACC
>JAOPZO010000458.1 GCA_025964065.1 Solirubrobacterales bacterium
GCGGCGCAGGTGCCGGCGAGCGAGCCGGCCGGGGAGGACCGCATCGACCTCGTCGTGCTCGGGGCCGGGCCCGGCGGGTACGCCGCGGCGTTCCGCGCCGCCGACCTCGGGCTCGAGGTCGTCCTGGTCGAGCGCGAGGAGCGGCTCGGCGGCGTGTGCCTCAACGTCGGCTGCATCCCGTCGAAGGCGCTGCTGCACGTCGCGAGGGTCATCACGGAGGCCGAGGAGTCCGCCGCGCACGGCGTCACCTTCGGCGAGCCGCAGCTCGACCTCGACGCGATCCGCGCGTTCAAGGACGGGGCGGTCGAGAAGCTCACGGGCGGGCTCGTCGGGCTCGCGAAGGGCCGCAAGGTCCGGGTGGTCCACGGCGAGGCGCGCTTCACTGGCGCGAACACGCTGCGGGTGGGGGAGGAGGAGCTCACGTTCGCGCACTGCATCGTCGCCGCGGGCTCCGAGCCGGTCGCCCTCCCCGGGCTGCCGGAGGACCCGCGGATCATGGACTCCACGGGCGCGCTCGAGCTCCGGGACGTACCCGAGCGCCTGCTCGTCGTGGGCGGCGGCATCATCGGCCTCGAGCTCGGCACGGTCTACGACGCGATGGGCTCGCAGGTCACGGTCGTCGAGCTGGCGGACCAGCTCATCCCGGGCTGCGACCCGGACCTCGTCAAGCCGCTGCACAAGCGGATGGCCGGGCGCTTCGCCGCGATCCACCTCGGGACGAGGGTCGAGGGGATCGAGGCGCAGGAGGACGGGATCCACGCGTCGTTCGCGAGCGAGGAGCACGTCTTCGACCGCGTCCTCGTCGCCGTGGGCCGCACGCCGAACGGCAAGCGCCTCGGGCTCGACGCGGCGGGAGTC
This sequence comes from Solirubrobacterales bacterium, assembly GCA_025964065.1. Taxonomy (GTDB): domain Bacteria; phylum Actinomycetota; class Thermoleophilia; order Solirubrobacterales; family Solirubrobacteraceae; genus Paraconexibacter. Next base: position 859 of record JAOPZO010000458.1, read on the forward strand.
ACGGTCGACGAGCACGGCTTCGTCCCCGTCGACGAGCAGCTCCGCACGAACGTGGGCCACATCCTCGCGATCGGGGACGTGTGCCGCGGCCCGATGCTCGCGCACAAGGCGACGCACGAGGGCCACCTCGCGGCCGAGGTGGTCGCGGGCCACGACGTCGCGTGGGACGTCCGCGCGATGCCGTCCGTCGCCTACACGGACCCCGAGGTCGCGTGGGCGGGGCTCACCGAGGGCGGGGCGCGGGCCGGCGGCACCGCCTACGAGAAGGCCGTGTTCCCCTGGGCCGCGTCGGGCCGCGCACTCGGCACGGGCCGCCCCGACGGCGCCACGAAGGTCCTGTTCGACCCGGAGACGCGGCGAGTGCTCGGCGCGGGCATCGTCGGCGCGGGGGCGGGCGAGCTCATCGCGGAGATCGCGCTCGCGGTCGAGATGGGCGCGGACGTCGAGGACATCGCGCTGACCGTGCACCCGCACCCGACGCTGTCGGAGACGGTGGGGCTCGCGGCGGAGGCCGGCGCGGGAACGATCACCGACCTGCCGAAGCGCCGCGCGCGGTAGGCCGCCGGCGGGCGATGCGCTTCGGCATCCTCACCGGCGGCGGCGACTGCCCCGGGCTCAACGCGGTCATCCGGGCCGTGGTCCGCAGCGCGGTCCTGCACGGCGACGAGGTTGTCGGCTTCCGCGACGGCTGGGGCGGGCTCATCGACGGGAACTGCGAGGAGCTCCCGATCGAGCGGGTCGCCGGCATCCTGCCGCGCGGCGGCACGATCCTCGGGACCTCGCGCCGTGCCGCGCTCGAGCAGCGCGAGCTCGTGGTGCAGCGCTTCCACGAGCAGCGCCTCGACGGGCTCATCGCCGTGGGCGGGAACGGGACGCTGTGCGCCGCGAGCGAGCTGTCCGCCGAGCTGCCGATCGTCGGGGTCCCGAAGACGATCGACAACGACATCCGCGGCACGGACCGCACCTTCGGGTTCGACACCGCCGTGCACATCGCGGCGGGCGCGATCGACCGGCTGCACACGACCGCCGAGAGCCACTACCGCAACCTCATCGTGGAGGTGATGGGCCGCAACGCGGGCTGGATCGCGCTGCACGCCGGGCTCGCGGGCGGCGCCGACGTCATCCTCGTGCCCGAGCGGCCGTTCGACGTGGGCGAGGTCGCGGAGCGGGTGCTCGCGCGGCGCGCGCGCGGCCGGGGCTTCTCGATCATCGTCGTCGCCGAGGGTGCTGTGGTGCGCGGCGGGACGACGCTGACGAAGGGCCGCCTGGACCCGATGGGGCGGCCGCTGCTCGGCGGGATCGGGCACTGGCTCGAGCAGGAGCTCGAGGAGCGGACGAAGGCCGAGACGCGCGTGGTCGTGCTCGGGCACATGCAGCGCGGGGGGACCGCGACCGCGTACGACCGCGTGCTCGCGAGCCGCATGGGTCAGCGGGCGCACCTGGCCGCGCACGAGGGCCGCTTCGGCACGATGGCCGCGCTGCGCGGCCCGTCGATCGAGCTCGTGCCGCTGGCGCTGGCGGCCGGGCCGCCGAACCTCGTGCCCGACATGGAGCTCGACCTGGCGGAGGCCTTCCTGGGCTGACGCCGGGCCGCGTACGCGGGGCGGTAGCGTCCCGGCCCGTGAGCACGCGCCTGGTCTCCTTCGGCTTCTGGGCGCTGATCGTCCTGACCTGCCCGTTCTTCTTCGTCGGGGCGGTGGTGATCTGGCTCGTGACGCTGCCGTTCGACCGCCGGAAGGTCGTGCTGCACCTCTACTCGTGCGCCTGGGCCACCTCCTACGTCGCGGTCAGCCCGCTGTGGAGGATGCGGGTCACCGGGCGGGAGCACCTCTCGTGGCGGGGTGGCGCGGTGCTCGTCGCGAACCACGCGTCGCTCATCGACATCCTCGTGCTCTTCGGGCTCTTCCGGCCGTACAAGTGGGTGTCGAAGGCGGAGAACTTCAAGCTGCCGTTCGTCGGCTGGAACATGCACATGAACGGCTACGTGCCGCTCGTGCGCGGTGACCGGGCGTCGGTGGTGGCGATGCTCGCGCGGTGCTCTGCGCTGCTGGAGAAGGGCAACCCGGTGCTGTTCTTCCCCGAGGGGACCCGGAGCGCTGACGGGCGGCTCAAGGCGTTCAAGGACGGGGCGTTCGAGCTGGCGGTCGAGCACGGCGTGCCGCTGATCCCGATCGCCGTGCACGGCACGGGCCGCGCGCTGCCGAAGCACGGCCTGGTGCTCGAGGAGCGCGTCGACGCCCACGTCGAGGTCCTCGCCCCCCTCGACCCGGCCGGCTTCGCGGGCGTGGCGGAACTCCGCGACGAAGCCCGCCGCCGCATCGCGCAGGCCCTGGGCGAGACCGCCTGAAAGGGGCCTGACCCCTTTCAGGCGGTGGCGTTCCGGAAGGCCCGCGCACTGCGGAGGAACGCGCACCGGACTGCGCCGCCTTCGAGCAGGAGCGTCGCGGAACTGCGCGGGAGTGCGGAGGACCTGCACCGGAAGGGCCGCCGCGGCACCCTGCGGCCCCCGAAAGGGGTCTGACCCCTTTGGGGTGGGTGGCGGTCACGTTCGGACCGGCGGTCGAGCGAAGCGGCGCCGCGGCCTGCCACAGTGCGCGGCATGCACGGACGCTGTCGCACCGCCTTCCTGACCCTCGTCGTCGTCGGGCTCCTCGGGGCGCCCGCCGCCCGGGCGGGGACGGCCACGGACGAAATGGTCACCTGCGCCGCCTTCGGGCCGAAGCGCCCGGGGACCGCGGCCGACCGGGCCATGGGCGACCGGATCCTCGAGCGCTTCCGCGCCGCCGGGCTCGAGACGAGCGCCGAGGAGTTCCACATGCCGGTCTGGAAGCCCGAGCGCACAGCGCTCTCGATCGCCGACGGCCCCGGCAGGGGCGCCGTGCTCCCCGCGGAGTCCTTCGCCTATACGGGCACCGGGAAGCTCACGGCCGAGGTCGTCGACGTCGGCGCGGGCAACCCGTCGGACTTCGACGGCAAGGACGTCCGCGGCAAGGTCGTGCTCGTCGCGAACGGCGGCACCTACCACCGCACCGTCCAGGTCGAGAACATCACGGCCCGCGGCGGCGCCGCGATGCTCTACGTCTCCGCCTCCCCGAAGAACCTCATCCAGACGGGCGCCGTCCGCTGGGGCCAGCGCCCGCCCGCCTCGATCCCCGCCGCGACCATCGGCACCCAGACCGGCGAGGCGCTCCGCGCCCGCCTCACGCAGGGGAAGGTCACGCTCGCGCTCGAAGTCGCCGGCGAGCGCGTCGACGCCGTCACCCGCAACGTGATCGGCATCCGCCGCGGCACGACCTACCCCGACCGCTACGTCGTCGTCGCGGGCCACTACGACTCCTGGCACGGCGGCGCGAACGACAACTGCACCGCGGTCGGCACGCTCCTCTCGACCGTCGAGGCGAACAAGGACCAGCAGCCCGCCTACACCATGGTCTACGTCGGCTGGGGCGCCGAGGAGCCCGGCCTCGTCGGCTCGTACACCTGGATCCGCGAGCACCAGGACCTCATCCCGAAGATCGTCCTGAACATCAACCTCGAGGAGACCGCGAGCGCGACGTTCCAGGGCGCGAACCCGACGACGCTGCCGAGCGTCACGCTGGCCTCGGGCTCCACCTCGCCCGGCATGGTCGCCCTCGTCCAGGCCGGCGCGATCACGAACGTGCTCCTGCCGCCGGTCCTCATCCCGCTCGCGGCCTACCGCGCCACGAGCGGCGGCATCATCGCGACCGACACGGAGGGCTTCTACGGCCAGGGCGTGCAGGGGTTCACCACCGCCTCGACCTCGCCGTACTACCACACGACCGAGGACACCCAGGACAAGATCAACCTCGCCGACCTCGAGCGCGTCACCTCGTTCATCCAGCAGATCACCCGCACCGTGCAGGTCACGCCTCCCGCGGCGCTCGCGCTCCGGGAGGTCCCCACGGTGGAGGTCACCGCGCCGAAGACCGCCGCGCCCGGGGCCGCGGTCCCCGTCGCCATCAAGCTCACCGGCATCGACGGGCGGCCCATCGCGGGTGACCGCGTCCTGGTCCTCGCCGGCCAGCGCGACAACTGGGCGGTCGCCGAGAGCGTCGCCACCGACCTCGGCGGCGGCCGCTATCGCTGGACCCTCCCCGCCGGCAGCACGGACGCGGGCATCACCGACATCCGCGCGACCACCGCCACCCAGGCGTACTTCGCGAACGGCTTCGGCCGGATCGATCAGCGCCGAGGCGGCCTCCTGCCCGCGGGCTCCGCGTGTCGCAGTCGCCGGGTCCTCGACCTGCGCGTGCCCCGCACGCTGAAGGGCGGGAAGCGCGTGCGCTCGCTCCGCGCCACGACCTCCCGCGGCAAGGTCCGCGTCCACACGGGCACGCGCGGCTACACCGTCCGGCTCGACCTCCGCGGCAGCGCGAAGGGCGCCGTCAAGGTCACGCTGCGGGCCCGCACGAACCGCGGGACCGTCACGCAGACCCGGACGTTCCGGACCTGCATGAAGCGCGGGAGCTGAGCCGCCCGGCTTCTCGACGAGATCCGGCGCCGGCGGCAGGATGATCGGCACGGCCAGGCGCTGGTCGACCCTCGTGTCTCAGGGT
>JAOPZO010000470.1 GCA_025964065.1 Solirubrobacterales bacterium
GGTCCGCGGTCGCGCCCACGGGGAGCTCGACGAGCCGCACGGGCCGCGCCGTGCGGGCGCCGACGGGGGCGTCCGGGTCGTCGACCCCGAGCGAGTACGGATCCCCCGGCACGACGTCGACCGGCGGGAGCAGCGGCGCGAGCGCCCGCACCGCCGTCGACTTCGCGGTCCCGCGCTCCCCGCGCACCAGCACCCCGCCGACCAGCGGGTCGACGGCGCAGGCGAGCAGCGCCTCGACGAGCGCGGCCTGGCCGACGACGGCGGACAGCGGGAAGGCCGGGGTCACGCGGACGCCTCCTCCAGCTCGCCCTCGACGGACAGGAACGCCTCGCGCAGCGCGTCGACCGTGCCGGGAGCGGGCGCGGCCCAGAGCCCGCGGTCGACCGCCTCGAGCAGCCGCTCGGTGATCGCCCGCAGCGCCCACGGGTTCGAGCGCCGCATGAACGCGGAGACGTCGGCGTCGAGGACGTACTTCTCCGTGAGCTGCTCGTACATCCAGTCCTCGACGACACCCGTGGTGGCGTCGTAGCCGAAGAGGTAGTCGACCGTCGCGGACAGCTCGAACGCGCCCTTGTAGCCGTGCCGGATCATCGAGGCGATCCACCGCGGGTTCGCCACGCGGGAGCGGAACACGCGCCGGGACTCCTCCGCGAGGGTGCGCGCGTGGACCCGCTCGGGGTCCGCGGAGTCGCCGATCATCGCGCGCGGCTGCTCGCCGCTGACGTGCCGCACGTAGGCGATCATCCCGCCGTGCTCGGCGTAGTAGTCGCTCGAGTCGAGGAGGTCGTGCTCGCGCGTGTCGACGTTCTTGACCGCGACGTCGATCCGGGCGAACTGCGTCCGCATCGCCGCGCGCGCCTCGACGCCGCCGAGCCCGCGCCCGTACGCGTGGCCGCCCCAGGCCTCGTAGACCGCCGCGAGGTCCGCGTCGTCCCGCCAGTTGCGCACGTCGATGAGCTGGAGCAGCCCCGCGCCGTAGGAGCCGGGCGGCGTGCCGAAGACCCGGGTGGTCGCGCGCCGCCACGCGGCGGCCTCGCCGAGCTCGTCGAGCAGCGCCGCCTGGTCCTCGAGGGCGTGCTTGCGCACGAAGTTCTGCTCCGGGGGCTCGTCGAGCGCCGCGACGGTGGTGACCGCGTCGTCGAGCAGGTCGATGAGGTGGGGGAACGCGTCGCGGAAGAACCCCGAGATGCGGACGGTCACGTCGACCCGGGGACGGCCGAGCTCCTCGAGCGGGATGACCTCGAGGGAGGCGATCCGCCGCGTCTCGGGATGCCAGACGGGCCGCACGCCGAGCAGCGCGAGCACCTCGCCCGCGTCGTCCCCGTGGGTCCGCATCGCGGCGGTGCCCCACACGACGATCCCGACGGTCTCGGGCACGGTGCCGCGTTCGGCGAGCTCGCGGGCGAGCAGCGCGTCCGCGAGCCGCACGCCCGTCTCGTGCGCGAGCTCGCTCGGGACGGCCTTCGGGTCGACCGCGTAGAAGTTCCGCCCCGTCGGCAGCACGTCGACGCGGCCGCGCGTGGGGGAGCCCGACGGCCCCGCCGGGACGTGCCGCCCGCGAAGGCCGCCGAGGAGGTTCGTCACCTCGTCGCCCGTGGCGTGGAGCCGCGGGACGACCTGCTCCGCCGCGAAGCGCAGCACCTGCGCGACCCCGGCGTCGTGGTGGCCGAGCGTCGCGACGCACACCGCCTCGGCCTCGCCCCAGCCCGCGTCCTCGAACGCGAGCAGCAGCGCCCGCTGCGCGTCCTCGAGCCGGTCGACGAGGTCGCCCGCGCTGCGGTCCGGGCCGGGGAACCGCGCGAGGAGCTGCGCCGGCGCCGGAGCTCCGACGCCCGAGACGAGCGCCGGCTCGTCGAGCCCGTACGCCGCGCCGAGCGCGCGCCGCAGCCCCGGCACGCCGGCCGCCGGGTTGCCGAGCCGCAGGATCGCCGCGAGCAGCCCCCGGAACTGCTCGCCCGACGGCGCCCGCCCGAGCACGTGCAGCCCGTCGCGCACCTGCAGGTCCTTGATCTCGCAGAGGTAGCCGTCGATGTGCTCGATGAGCTCCCCGAACGCGTCGGGCGAGGGCTGCTCCTCCACGTCGATGCCGAGGTCGCGGTGGAGCTCCGCGGCCTGCATCGTCGTCCAGATGCGCGACGCCAGCGCCGGGAGCTTCGGCGGGTCGAGCGCCTCGCAGCGCGCGTACTCGTCCATGAGCTGCTCGAGCTGCGCGAGCTCGTCGTAGGTCTCCGCGCGCATCATGGGCGGCACGAGGTGGTCGACCACGACGGCGTGCGCGCGGCGCTTCGCCTGCACGCCCTCGCCGGGGTCGTTCACGACGAAGGGGTAGAAGAGCGGCGTCGAGCCGAGCGCCGCGTCGGGCGCGCTCTCCGGCCCGAGCCCGAGCCCCTTCCCGGGGAGCCACTCGAGCGTGCCGTGCTTCCCGAGGTGGACGATGGCGTCGGCGCCGAACTCCGCGGTGAGCCAGCGGTAGGCGGCGAGGTAGTGGTGCGCCGGGGCGAGGTCGGGGTCGTGGTAGATCGCGACGGGGTTCTCGCCGTAGCCCCGCGGGGGCTGGATCGCGACGAAGACGCTTCCGAGGCGCAGTCCCGCGACGACGAAGTCCGTGCCGTCGAGGAACCACTGCCCGGGCGGCGGGCCCCACGTCTCGACCACGTCGTCCTGCAGCGCCTGCGGGAGCGTCCGGAACCACGCCTCGTAGTCCGCCGCGGAGAGCCGCGCCTCGGCGCCGCGGAGCTGCGCGTCCGTGAGGAACTCCGTGTCGTGGCCGCCCTGCGCGATGAGCGCGTGGATGAGCGCATCGCCGTCGTCCCCGAAGGGGTGCTCGACGCGGTGGCCCGCGTCGGCCAGCGCGTCGAGCAGCGCGATCGCGCTCGCGGGCGTGTCGAGCCCGACGGCGTTGCCGATGCGCGCGGCCTTCGTCGGGAACGACGAGAGGACGATCGCGACCTTGGCCTCCGACGGCGCGAGCGTGCGCAGCCGGGCGTGGTTCACCGCGAGGGTCGCGAGCCGGGCGCAGCGCTCGAGGTCCGGCGCGTAGTGCACGGGCGAGCCCGGGCCGTCGAGCGGCTCCTTGAAGGACACGGGAACGCCGATGATCCGCCCGTCGAACTCCGGGATGGCCACCTGCATCGCCGCGTCGAGCGGCGAGAGCCCCATCTCCGATGCCGCCCACCGCTCGCGGGAGGAGGTCACGCAGAGCGCCTGCAGCACCGGCACGCCCAGCGCCTCGAGCACCTCCGCGCGCCACTCCTCGGCGTCCCCGGCGGTCGAGCCGCCGCTCGCGAGGACGGTCGTCACGAGCGCGTCGACCCGGCCGTCGAGCAGCTCGAGCACGGGGACGCGGCCGTCCGCGTCGGGCCGCAGGGAGTAGGTCCAGGCGCAGAGCGCGTTCGCCCCCGCCGCCTCGATCGCCGCGGCGAGCGCGTCGACGAAGGCGGTGTTCCCGGTCACCCGGTGCGAGCGGTAGAAGACGAGCCCGATCGTCGGCCGTGACGGGTCGCACCGCACGTCCGCGACGTCCCCGACCCCCGGCACGTAGAGCCCGAGATCCGGGAGCTCCTGCGGCGGCGCGAACCCGTGCCCCTCGCGGGCGAGCGTGTCGGCGAGGAAGCGCAGGAGCTGCCCCGTGTTCGCCACGCCGCCGTGGCGCAGGTAGGCGAACGCCTCCGTGACGACCCCACCGGGCGCGGTGGAGAGCTCGGCGAGCTCCGCATCGGGCTCCGCCTCGCCGCCGAGGAGCACCAGCGGCACCCCGTCGCGGGTGCACCGTGCCCGCAGCTCCGCGACGCCCTCGGGCCACGCGCGCCGGCCGCCGAGCAGCCGGACGAGGACGACGCGTGCGCCCGGCAGCAGCTCGTCGAGGAACGGCCCGACCTCCGTGACGCCGGACGGGTTCGCCCAGCGCACGGCGCCGAAGCCCTCGGGCAGCTCGGCGACCGCGTGCGCGGCGGCGAGGATCTCGGTGTCGGCGGTGGTGATGAAGGCGATCACGTGTGCAGGGCTCCGGCGGTGAGGGTGGGCAGGCCCGCGGGCGCGCCGTTGGCGATGAGGTCCAGCAGTGCGTCCGTGTCCGCGTGCTCCTCGACGAGGTCCCCGAGGCGGTCGAGGTGCGCCTCCCGGACGGCCGCGAAGGGCCGCTCGCCGGGGCACCACGGGCGGCCCCGGAGCGCCGCGACGTGGGCGAGCAGCGCGCGCCGGAGCGCGTCGCCCTCGAGCAGCCCGTGCCAGGAGGTTCCCATGACGGCGCCCACCACGCAGCCCTCCCCGGCCGCGCTCCCGTCGTCGATGAGGGCGTCGCCGCCCGTGCGGTCGAGCCGCCCGTGGCGGATCTCGTAGCCCGTCGCGGCGGCGCCGAAGGCGCGGCCCGTGACGTGCCGCAGGAGCTTCTCCGGGACGAAGGTCGTGCGCACCGGGAGCAGGCCGAGGCCGGGGACGACGCCGCGGCGGGACTCCACCTCGTCCTCGATCCGGCCGCCGAGCATCTGGTACCCGCCGCAGATCCCGAGGATCGGGTCACCCTGCGCCGCGCGGCGGACGAGCGCGTCCGCCAGGCCGTCGCCCACCAGCCGATCGCGATCCTCGACCGTGGCCTTCGTCCCCGGGAGCACGACGAGGTCCGCGCGCTCGACGTCGGCGGCGGAGCGGGTGAAGCGGACGCTCACGCCGGGCTCCGCCGCGAGCGCGTCGATGTCCGTGAAGTTGCTCATCCAGCGGAGCCGGATCACCGCGACCTCGAGCGTCGCGCCGCCGCCGACGGGGGCCGCCGCTGCGGGTCGCGGGGCGTCGAGCGCGAGGGAGTCCTCCACGTCGAGCCAGAGCCCCTCCTGCCACGGGAGCACGCCGTAGGTCGGGCGGCCCGTGAGCGCGCGGAGCTGCTCGAGCCCCGGGGCGAGGATCGAGGCGTCCCCGCGGAACTTGTTCACCATGAAGCCCGCGACGAGCGCCTGGTCCTCGGGCTCGAGCAGGGCGAGGGTCCCGAACATCGAGGCGAAGACGCCACCCCGATCGATGTCGCCGACGACGACCACGGGGATGTCCGCCGAGCGCGCGAGCCCCATGTTCGCGAGGTCCCCGGCGCGCAGGTTGATCTCGGCGGGTGAGCCCGCGCCCTCGCAGACCACGACGTCGTAGCGGGAGCGGAGGTCCGCCAGCGCGGTGGCGACGCCCTCGCGCAGCCCGGCCTTGAGCTCCTGGTAGGAGCGGGCGGTCGCGTCGGCGTGCGGCTTGCCCATGAGCACGACCTGCGAGTGGCGCTCGCCGCTCGGCTTGATGAGCACCGGGTTCATCGCCGCCTCGGGCGCGACCCCCGCCGCGGCGGCTTGCATCGCCTGCGCCCGTCCGATCTCCGCGCCGCCCGGCGTGACCGCCGAGTTCAGCGCCATGTTCTGCGCCTTGAACGGCGCGACCCGCACCCCGCGCCGGTGGAGCCAGCGGCAGATCCCGGCGGTGATGAGCGACTTGCCGGCGTCCGACGTCGTCCCGGCGACGAGCAGCGCGCCGGCGGGCGCGGCCGGGTCGGCGGGGCGGGTGCGGGGGACGGCCACGCGCGGGATCCTGACGGACGGC
>JAOPZO010000057.1 GCA_025964065.1 Solirubrobacterales bacterium
CTCCTCGCGCGCGCCGGCGACCGCGGCACGACCGCGACCGCCGCGGTCGAGGCCAAGCTCGTCGAGGACCTCCCGTTCCTGCCCGCGAAGGAGCAGGGGCGCGCGAAGCGCGAGGCCGCCGAGGCCGCCAAGAGGGCCGGGCGCCGTGCCCGCACCGACGCGCTCGACCAGGCGCTGCAGCTCGTCGGCCTGTGGTTCCGCGACGTCGCGGTCGTCGCGGACGGCGCCCCGGAGCTCGCGCACGCCAGCGACCGCCTCGAGGTGCTCACGGAGGACGCCGCCGTCGGCCCGCACCGGGCTCGCGAGGCGATCGCGCTCGTCGACGACACCCGCGCGGCGCTCCGCCTCGTCAACGCGACGGAGGAGCTCGCGCTGGAGGCGCTCGCCTACCGGCTGGAGCGCACCCTGTCGCTCAGCTGATCGCGCCCGTGCTCGCGAGCACGAGGACGGCGACGCCGAGCGCGAGGCGGTACAGCACGAAGACCGAGATCGAGTGCTTCACGAGGAACTTCAGGAGGAACGCGATCGAGGCGTAGCCCACGACGAACGCGAGGAGGGTCGCGATCGCGGTCGCGCCGGGCCCCGCGCCGTCGCCGTCGCCGATGTTCCGGAGCTGGAAGAGGCCGCTGAGCACCACCGCGGGGATCGAGAGCAGGAACGAGTAGCGGGCGGCCGCCGGGCGGGCGAGGCCGAGGAAGAGCCCGGCGGAGATCGTCGCGCCCGAGCGCGAGACGCCCGGGATGAGCGCGATGGCCTGCGCGAAGCCGATGACGATGCCGTCGCGGCGGTTGAGCGTCTCGATCTCCCGCAGGCGCTTGCCGAAGCGCTCCGCGGCGAGCATCACGAACGAGAAGACGATGAGCGCGATGCCGATGAGGTAGAGGTCGCGGCCGCCGTCCTCGATCTGGTTGGAGAAGGCCAGCCCGAAGATCGAGATCGGGATCGTGCCGAGCAGGATGTACCAGCCCATCCGCGCGTCGATGTCCGTGCGCAGCGCGGGGTCGCGGAGCGAGGCGAACCACGTCGTGCCGATCCGGAGCAGGTCCTGGCGGAAGTACACGAGGACCGCGAGCATCGTGCCGATCTGGGTCACGGCGGTGAACGCGGTGCCCGGGTCCTCCCAGCCGAAGAAGGCCGGGACGATGCGGAGGTGGCCCGAGCTCGAGACGGGCAGGAACTCGGTCAGGCCCTGGACGATCCCGAGGACGATGGCTTGGAGGACGTCCATGGAGGCGCGGACCCTAGCTAGCCCGCGATGGGCCCGAGGCGCGGCTCGAGGCCGTGCAGCGAGAAGCCGCGGAACCCGTGGAAGCGTGGGTGCCCGGGCCCGTGGAAGTCGGTGGAGCCCGTGGAGAGCAGGCCGAGCCGCTCGCAGTGGCCGGCCACCAGGCGCGTCTCCGCCTCGGTGTGGGTGACGTAGAAGCACTCCACGCCGTCGAGGCCCATGGCGCGGAAGCGGTCGATCGCGTCGAGCACCTCCTCGGGATCCGAGACGTCCCAGAACGGGTGCGCCCAGACCGCGAGGCCGCCCGCGGCGTGGATGACGTCGATCGCCTCCTGCATCGTCGGGGCCGTCCGGCGGCGATAGCCCGGGGTGCCCGGGATGAGGTAGGCCTCGAGCACCTTGCTCGAGTCGGTCAGGCCCTCGGCCTCGAGGCGCGCCGCGTTCGCCGGGTGGTCCCAGACCGCGCGTGCGAGGTGCGGACGCCCGACGGGCGCGCCGCTCGCGGCCCGGGCGTCGACGGCCTCGCGGTCGAGCGCCCAGCCGCACTCCGCGAGCGCGTCGAGCATGCGGCCGCCGCGGGCGTTGCGGTCCTCGCGGAAGGTGGCGAGGGCGTCCGTGAAGGCAGGGGCGTGGTGGTCGATGAGGTAGGCGCAGACGTGCAGGTCCTCGCGGGTGCCGTCGAGCGCGGAGATCTCCGCGCCCGTGACGACCCGGATGCCCGACATGGCCGCGGCGGCGAGCGCCTCGTCGACGCCGTCGACCGCGTCGTGGTCCGTGAGCGCCAGCACCTCGACGCCCGCGGCCGCGGCGCGCGCGACGACCTCGGCGGGCATGAGCTCCCCGTCGGACCAGCGGGAGTGGCTTTGGAGGTCGAAGGTCGGGGGCACCGGGGGCGCATCGTATTCGGGAGTGCGGAGGCGCCGTCTTCGTCGCCTCCCCGGCGTGTTCCGGGGTAGGAGCGGCACATGGAGAACTCCGAGGGTCGTCGACTGGGCATCGCCATCGTGGGGGCGGGGGGCGCGGTCGCCACCACCGCCGCGGCCGGGGTCGAGCTGATGCGGCTCGGCCTCGCCGGGACCCAGGGGCTCCCGCTGGCCGAGGTCGCGCCGGGCGGGCGCTTCTCCCGCGTGGGCGACATCGCGGGGTACACGGCGCTCGTCTTCGGCGGCTGGGACGTCGTCGGCGACGACCTCGCGACCGCGGCCGAGGGGCACGGCGTGCTCGGGCACCGCGAGCTCGCGGCGGTCGGGCCCGCGCTCTCGGTCATGCGCCCCTGGCCGGCGGTCGGGGACGTCTCCTGGTGCACGAACGCCGACGGCCGCCACCTCATCGTCGCCCCGTCGAAGCGCGCGGCGGTCGAGCAGATGCGCGAGGACCTGCGCGTCTTCGGCGAGGGGGTGGACGCCGTCGTGGTCATCAACCTGAGCTCCACGGAGCGCATGGCCGACCTCGCGAGTCCCCAGCTCGCGACGCTCGAGGGCCTCGAGCGGGCGATCGACGAGGACGACCCGGGCATCCCGCCGGCGGTCCTCTACGCGTACGCCGCGATCAGCGAGGGGGTCCCGTTCGGGAACTTCACGCCGTCCGTCGCCTGCGATGCGCCCGCGCTCGTCGAGCTCGCCACGGACCGGAACGTCCCCGTCGCCGGCAAGGACGGGAAGACGGGGCAGACGTTCATCAAGACGGTCATCGCGCCCGGGCTGCGCTCCCGCGCGCTGAAGGTCGACGGCTGGTTCAGCGCGAACATCCTCGGCAACCGCGACGGCGAGGCGCTCGCGGACCCCGAGTCGAACAAGAGCAAGCTGCAGACGAAGGGCTCCGTGCTCGATGACATCCTCGGCTACGAGGTCGAGGACCACGTCGTGCGGATCGACTACTACCGTCCGCGCGGTGACGCGAAGGAGGCCTGGGACACCATCGACCTGGTCGGGTTCCTCGGCGAGAAGATGCAGCTCAAGCTGAACTTCCTCTGCAAGGACTCCATCCTCGCGGCGCCGCTCGTCCTCGAGATCGCGCGCCTGCTCGACCTCGCCTCCCAGCGCGGCGACGGCGGCATGCAGGAGCAGCTCGGGCTCTTCTTCAAGGCGCCGCAGACCCCGGCCGGGCAGCGGGTCGAACACGCGCTCCATGTGCAGGAGGAGCTCCTGCTGCAGTGGCTCGCCGGAACGGGCTCGCGCACCGAGCT
>JAOPZO010000061.1 GCA_025964065.1 Solirubrobacterales bacterium
CTCCTCGCGCGCGATCCAAGTCAGCGCGATGCGGGCCGCCGCGGCCTCCTCGGCCGTGAGCGCCGGAACCTCCGTCGGCGCCGGGAGCTGCGTCAGCGCCCGGGCGGTGCGGCGCGCGAGGTCCTCGGCCGAGAGCACCTCGCCCCAGTCGACGATCCGCCCGCCCACGAGGAAGACCGCGTCGGCGCGGTGGCCGTCCGGGTGCTCCGCGAGCACGAGCCGCGGGTGGGCGTGCATCGCCTCGACCGCCGTCCCGAGCTTCGCGAGGAGCTCCCGCAGGCGCGCGCCGCGGCGGCGCAGCCACGTCGCGCGCTCGTACGCGTGCTCCCGGGCGGCCGCGTGCATCTGGCGCTCGACGTGCAGCAGCAGGCCGCGGCCCGCCTCGCCGCCGCCCACGAGCGCGAGCGCCTGGTCGAGCCGGCCGCGGTACGCGTTGGGGTCGAGGTCCTGCAGGCACGGCGAGAGGCAGCGGCCCATCTGCCCGTAGGCGCTGGGCCACTCGCGCTTGGGCAGCGTCCGGCCGCAGTGCCGCAGGCCGAAGAGCGAGTTGAGCTGCTCCACGAGCTCGAGCGCCGCGTGCCTGCCCTGCAGCGGACCGATGTTCACGGCCCGCCCCGCCGCCGGCTCGGCGGCCACCTCGAGGATCGGGAACGGGATGTCGAGCCGGCAGCGCAGCCACACCTGCGACTCGACGTGCTTCAGGTGCACGTTCCCCGGCGGCTTGAGCTCCTGCACCCGCCGGCGCTCGAGCAGGAGCGCGCCGAGCTCCGACGCCGTCGTCTCGTACTCCACGAGCTCGGCCTGGGCGACCCAGTCCCCGTCGGGGGAGGAGGCCGCGAAGTGGGCGCGGGCGCGCGCCCGGACGTCCACGGACTTCCCGACGTAGAGCGGCTGGCCCGCGCTGTTGCGGAACACGTAGATGCCCGGCTCCCGCGGCAGGTGCGAGGTGTCGAGCGCCCGGCGGCGGATCCCGCGCAGGCTCTGGCCGCCGTCCGTGGCGCCCGCGCGCACGCGCCGGGGTCGTGCGGGCTTCAGCAGCTCCCAGGCGTCGGCGAGCGTCGTTGCGTGCGCACACAGGCGCGGCAGCAGCGCGCAGAAGACCCGCGCGCACGTCTCGGCGTCGGCGAGCGCGCGGTGCGTCACGCCGACCTCGACCCCCAGGTGCTCCGCGAGCGGCCCGAGCTTCCGCTGGCGCGCCAGCGGCGCCAGGCGCCGCGCGAGCGCCACCGTGCAGAGCACGGGCGGATCCGGCCAGCGCAGGCCTTCGCGCTGGAACGCCTGCCGCAGCACCCGCACGTCGAACTGGGCGGAGTGCGCGACGAGCACGCGGCCCCGCAGCAGCTCGGCGAGGTCGGGGAGCATCGCCTCGGCCGGCGGCGCCTCGTCGACCATCGCCTGCGAGATCCCCGTGAAGCGCTGGATGCCCCGCCCGAGCGGCGCCCGGACGGCGAGCAGCGTCTCCCAGCGCTCGTGGAGCTCCCCGCCCCCCACGAGGACGGCCCCGATCTCGGTGACCTCGCAGTCCGGGCCGGACTTCCCGTTGGTCTCCGTGTCGACGACGAGGTACTCGGCGGTGCGCAGGTGCGTGGTCTGGTCCATCGAACGTGTGTTCTACATCGCGGGTCAGACGTCCTGCAGCGCGGCGTTCACCGGCGATGCCGACCGGGCACGGCTCTACCGTCCGCCGGGACAGCCGCTCACCACCAGGAGGCAGCCATGACGACGTTCGCCACCCATGCAGGCAGCAAGCTCGCCGCGCTCGAGGAGCGCACCCGGAACGTCTGGGGCACGTACCGCGAGAACCTCGTCGACCTCGACGGGGCCGCCTACGACCACGCCGAGCGCGCGGAGTGGGAGCACCTGCAGACCGAGCTGCGGGAGATCGCGGAGGAGCGCGCGCGCGCCCGCGCCGAGGACGAGGAGTCGGAAGCCGCCTGAGCCACCCGGCGCCACCGGGGCGCGGCCGCGTCCCGGTGGCGCCATGGCGCGTGGTGCCCGGTTCCGGTTAGGGTGCCGCGAGGCGCCTCGGGGCGTCGGCGTTCGGTTATGGAGAGCAAGGGTCGACACATGCGAAGGACCGCCGCACTGAGCACGACGCTGATGGCACTCCTCGTCACGGGTTGCGGTGACGAGAAGAGCTACTCGAACGACCCGCGCCCGCCATCCCCCATCGTGCTGACGGCGTCGATCAACAACAACAAGGTGTCCGTCTCCCCCACGGAGTTCGGGGCCGGCCCGATCTCCCTCGTCATCACGAACCAGACGAGCGCCGCGCAGCAGATCACCTTCGAGACCGCCGGCAGCGAGGCGGGCTTCACGCAGCAGACCGGGCCGATCAACCCCGGCGACACCGCGACGCTGAAGGCCGACGTCCAGCGCCCCGGCGAGATCACGGTGAAGGTCCAGGGCGATGGCATCCGCCCGGCTTCGCTCGACGTCGGCCCGCGCCGCAAGAGCGCGCAGGACGAGCTGCTGCAGCCCTAGTTGCACCCGGCCCGGGCGCCCCGCGCCCGTGCCACGATGGGCCCCATGCACCGTCCCCCGCTCCGGCGTCTCGCCGTGCTGCTCGGCACCGCCGCGCTCGCCGTCCCCGCGCTCGCCCACGGGCAGGCCGCGCCGCCCGAGCCGACCGGCCCGGACTTCGAGGCGATCCTGACCGCGGACGCGAAGGTCACGAAGGCGGTGAAGGACGCGCTGGCGGACGACCGCGCCTTCGCGGCCCCCGCGGCGTTCGGCGACCTGACGGGCGACGGGACCTCCGACGCGGTGGTCCTCGTGAGCACCCCCGGAGCGAGCGGCGCGATCGCCGCCTATGTCCTCTCCGCGCTCGGCACGGACGACGGGGAGCTCCGGGTCGTCTACCGCAGCCAGTCGCTCTACCGCGCCTTCGTCCGCGCCTCCCGCGGCGCGCTCATCGTCCTGACCCCCTCGTACGCCCGCGGGGACGACGTGTGCTGCCCCACCGTCCGCCTCGAGCGCACCTACGTGTACGACCGGCGCGCCAAGGTCTTCCGCCGCACCGCCTCGCGCCGCCTCACCCGCACCGCCCGCTGAGCCGGGCCGTCCTGCGCGGGGCGTAGCGTGCCCGCCAGTGCGAATCCTGAGCGCCCTCGACACCGCCGCCATCGGCGAGCTGCGCGATCGCGGCGAGTTCTTCTGGCTTGACCTGCACACCGCGGACGACGCGGTCGTCGAGCACCTCGGCCGGCTGTTCGGGTTCAACGAGCTGGCGCTCGAGGACTCCCGCGAGTTCGGGCAGCGCCCGAAGGTCGACGACTACGGCGACCACGTGCTCATCGTCTTCTTCGGTGTCGAGGCGGGTGAGCCCGTCGAGGTCCACTGCTACGTGACCGGCGAGACCGTCATCACGCTGCGCCGCGGTCACTGCTCCACGCTGAGCGCGGCCCACGATCGCCTGGGCCGCGTCGACGCGCGCTCGGAGGAGGAGGCGGTCTACCGCGTGCTCGACTCCCTCACCGACTCCTACTTCCCGGCGCTGGAGGCGATGGGGCGGGAGATCGACGACCTCGAGGAGGAGGCGTCGGAGTCGAGCGATCCCGAGGTCCGCACCCGCATCTTCGCCATGCGCAAGCGCCTCGTGGCGCTCCGGCGGGTCGTGGGCCCGCAGCGGGACATGTTCACGGCGGCCGGCGGCGTGATCGACCGCGTCCCCGGCCTGGACGTGGACCGGGCCCACGACTTCTTCCGCGACATCCACGACCACCTCCTGCAGATCGCGGACATCATCGACACGAACCGCGAGCTGCTCACCGGGGCCCTGGACCTGCACGCCTCGGCGATCAACCAGCGCGTGAACCAGGTCACCAAGCAGCTGACGCTCATCGCCACGATCTTCCTGCCGCTCACCTTCGTCACGGGCTTCTTCGGCCAGAACTTCGGCTGGATGGTCGACGGCATCGACACGGCGACGGACTTCCTCGCCTTCGGCGTGGGCGGCCTGGTCGCCGCGAGCGCCATGCTGATCTTCTACTTCGTCCGGAGCGGCTTCTTCGCGGACTGACGGGGTAGGATCCGCCGCCGCAGCGCCCGCACCGAACGACCCAAGGAACGGATCCCCATGGCAGTGGACCTCTCGAACGTGACGCAGGTTGAGACCGAGCCCGGCGAGCTGCCGGCGAAGATGGCCGCGTGGGTCATCCGCTCCGAGCGCCTGGGTGAGCCGCGCGACGCCTTCCAGCTCGAGGAGGTCGACGTCCCGGAGCCCGCGGCGTTCGAGGTCATCGTCCGCGTCATGGCCGCCGGCGTGAACTACAACAACGTCTGGGCGGCGCTCGGCGAGCCCGTCTCCGTCATGAAGTACGGCGACCACCCGGAGTTCGGGCACCACATCGGCGGCTCCGACGCGTCCGGCATCGTCTGGAAGGTCGGCCCCGGCGTCACGCGCTGGAAGGTCGGCGACGAGGTCGTCGTCCACTGCAACCAGGCCTCCTACGAGGACGTCGAGGTCCATGGACTCGACCCGATGGCCGCGCCCTCGCAGCGCATCTGGGGCTACGAGACGACCTGGGGCTCCTTCGCGCAGTTCACGAAGGTCCAGGCGCAGCAGCTGCTCCCGAAGCCGCAGGCGCTCTCCTGGGAGGAGGCCGCCTCCTACGGCCTCGTCTACTTCACCGCCTGGCGCATGCTCATCACCCAGGCCAAGATCCGGGCCGGCTCGAAGGTCCTGGTCTGGGGCGGCGCGGGCGGCCTCGGCGTCTTCGCGATCCAGATCTGCAAGGCCGCGGGCGCCGAGTGCGTCGCGGTCGTCTCCAGCAAGGAGAAGGGCGAGCTCTGCATGCAGCTCGGCGCCAAGGGCTACGTGGACCGCCGGGACTTCAAGGACCTCGTCCGCACCTCCCCGCCGCAGACCGGCGCGGAGGAGAAGACGCGCTTCAAGGCCTCGAAGGCCTTCGGCAAGGCGGTCTCCGACATCCTCGGCGACGCCCCCGACGTCGTCTTCGAGCACGTCGGGCAGCAGACGTTCCCCACCTCGGTGCTCGTCGTCAAGCCCTTCGGCAAGGTCGTCATCTGCGCCGGCACCACGGGCTACAACCTGGACTTCGACGTCCGGTACCTGTGGATGAAGCAGAAGGAGATCATCGGCTCGCACTTCGCGAACGCGTACGAGTGCACGAAGGCCAACGAGCTCATCGAGAGCGGCGCGGTGCGGCCCGTCCTCTCCCAGGTCCTCGGGTTCGAGGGCGTCGCCGAGGCCCACCAGCTCATGCGCGACAACAAGCACTCGGGGAAGATCGCCATCCTCGTCGGTGCCGAAGAAGAAGGCCAGGGCCGCACGGCAGACGGACCTGGCGCCATCCACGCCGAAGTTGGAGCCTGACCTATGGCCTACTCCGTCCACATCCCCTGGTACGCGACGGCGTTCCGCCCCGACAAGCTCGAGGCGGCGCTCGCCGACATCGCGCCCGTCGCGCTGCGCTACGGGGCGGTGCACTACTCCGTGTACCGCTCGCACGACGACCGCTACAAGTTCCTCCAGATCGCCGACTTCCGCACGAAGGCCGAGTGGGTCGCGTACTGGGACGGCCCGGAGTTCACGCGCTTCCGCACGCTGCACTCGGGCTGGTTCCAGGTGCCGGTGCTCTACGCGCCGCAGGACATCGCCGCGGAGGGGTCCATGCCGGACCTCGTCCCGAGCGGCGACCTCGACACCGCGGCCTAGCCGCGCCTGCGCGCGTCGCTGGCGCCCCCGCGGGGGCGCCGGCGGCTGACGCGCTCGATCAGCGCGTCGTTCAGTCGGTGCGGTGCAGCGCCACGGCCCACACCCTCGAGGACGCCCCCGTCCGAGGGCCGTCGCCGGGCCGCCCTCAGCTCTGCTCGAGCGGGGCCATCGTGAGGCCCTCGTCCCGCAGCAGCTCCCAGTAGTGCTCCGCGAGCTCCTTGTGCCCGGACCACACGATCGCGAGGCCGCTGCGGTGGATGCGCTCCGCGATGGTGTAGCCCCGGTTGAGGTCGATCCCCGGGATGTGCCGCGCGAGCGCGCTCGCGACGCCGTCGAAGGTGTTGTGGTCGTCGTTCTTGACGATGACGTTCCAGGCCCCGCCCTGCCCCGTGCCCGGGCCGCCGACGCGGGGCCTCTCGATCGTCTGGCTCACGCTGCCGGGGTACCCGCGCGCTTGCTCCAGTAGCGCGCGAGGCCTGCGTGGAGGGTCGCGGGCGGGTTGGCCTGCTCGTAGGCCGACTGGGAGAGCGTGCCGCTCGTGCGCTCCTCCACCCAGGTCCGCACGGCGGCCTCGAAGCCGTCCGCGTCGAGGTCGCGCGCGAGACCCGCGAACTCGTCCAGGGTGCGGCGCAGCATCTCGAGCTGCGTCTCGACGTCCGAGAACCGGCCGAAGTGCGTGACGGCGAGCGCCTTCGGGTCCCACGCCTCGATGCGCTTGATCGAATCGTGCCACGCCTCGACGTCGACGTCCGGCGGCGGCGTGGGCGGGAAGACCGGGCCGTCGAGGATCCGCACGCCGGCGACGTCGCCGCAGAACGCGGTCTCGCTCGCGCGATGGAAGTACGCGACGTGGTGGCGGGCGTGGCCCGGGGTGTACGCGACGTCCCAGCCGTCGATGGACTCGCCACCCGACAGCACGCGCAGGCGCTCCTCCGGCACGGGGACCACCTCGCCCCAGAGCATGTCGAAGCGCTCCCCGTACAGCCGCCGCGCGCTGTTCACGAGCCGCTCGGGGTTCGCGAGGTGCGGCGCGCCGACCTCGTGCACCCAGACCTCCGCGTCGGGGAAGCGCTCGAGCAGGCGGCCCGTCGCGCCCGCGTGGTCGAAGTGGATGTGGGTGAGCAGGATGCGCTCGGGCGCCCACCCGTCGGGGAGCGCGGCGAGCAGCGTCTGCGCGGTCGACTCCGGGCCCGGGTCCACGATCCACCCCTCGCCCGGGTGCACGAAGGCGCAGATCGCCCGCGGGACCCCGCAGTGCTCGAGGTCGATCTCCAGAAGCTCGTGCGGCATCCGCAGGAGGCTACCCCGACGCCGTGTCCACCGGCTCCTCCGTAGGATTCCGGGGATGAGCCACCGTCTGCCCGAGCCCGACCGGCCCTGGATGATGCGCACCTACGCGGGGCACTCCACCGCGAAGAAGTCCAACGCGCTCTACCGGTCCAACCTCGCGAAGGGGCAGACGGGCCTCTCGGTCGCCTTCGACCTCCCGACGCAGACGGGATACGACGCCGACCACGAGCTCGCCCGCGGCGAGGTCGGCAAGGTCGGCGTGCCCGTCGCACACCGCGGCGACATGCGCGCGCTGATGGACGGCATCCCGCTCGACAAGATGAACACGTCGATGACGATCAACGCGACGGCCGCCTGGATGCTCGCGCTGTACATCGTCGCGGCGGAGGAGCAGGGCGTCGGCCCGGGCGACCTCTCCGGCACGACCCAGAACGACATCATCAAGGAGTTCCTGGCCCGCGGGACCTACGCGTTCCCGCCCGCCCCGAGCATGCGGCTCATCGCCGACATGATCGCCTACACCGTCGAGGAGGTTCCGAAGTGGAACCCGATCAACATCTGCTCCTACCACCTGCAGGAGGCCGGGGCGACCCCCGTCCAGGAGATCGCCTACGCGATGTCCAACGCGATCGCCGTCCTCGACGGCGTGCGCGAGCGGGTGCCGCAGGACCGCATGGGCGCCGTCTTCGGCCGCATCTCCTTCTTCGTCAACGCGGGCGTCCGCTTCGTCGAGGAGCACGCGAAGCTCCGGGCGATGGGCATCCTCTGGGAGGAGCTCGGCCGCGAGCGCTACGGCGTCACGGACCCGAAGCACCTCCGTCTCCGCTACGGCGTGCAGGTCAACTCGCTCGGCCTCACCGAGCCGCAGCCCGAGAACAACGTGCAGCGCATCGTGCTCGAGATGCTCGCCGTGACCCTGGGGCGCAACGCGCGCGCCCGCGCGGTCCAGCTCCCGGCCTGGAACGAGGCGCTCGGCCTCCCCCGCCCCTGGGACCAGCAGTGGGCGCTGCGCATGCAGCAGGTCCTCGCCTTCGAGTCCGACGTCCTCGAGTACCCGGACATCTTCGAGGGCTCCGTCGTCATGGACGGCCTCGTCGCCGAGCTGCTCGAGGGCGCGCGCGCCGAGATGGCCGTCGTCGCCGAGCACGGCGGGGCGGTCGCCGGCGTGGACTACATGAAGGCCTCGCTCGTGGAGAGCCACCGCGAGCGGATCGGTCGCATCGAGTCGGGCGAGCAGATCGTCGTCGGCATCAACAGGTACACGGAAACCGAGCCGAGCCCGCTCATGGGCGAGGACGGCGGGATCATGACCGTCGACCCGGCCGTCGAGCAGGAGGCGATCGATGCGCTCGGCGCCTGGCGCGAGCAGCGCGACGACGCCGCCGTGCAGGCCGCGCTGGAGCAGCTCCGCGCCGCCGCCGCGGGCGAGGAGAACATCATGGCCTCGACGATCGCCGCGGCCCGCGCGGGCGCGACCACGGGCGAGTGGAGCCAGGCGCTCCGCGACGCGTTCGGGGAGTTCCGCGCCCCCACGGGCGTCGGCGAGGCCGCGGCCGCGGTCCCGGGGGCGACGGAGGAGATCGAGGCGGTGCGCGAGGAGGTCGAGCGCGTCAGCGAGCTCATCGGCCGCCGCATCAAGATCCTCGTCGGCAAGCCGGGCCTCGACGGACACTCCAACGGCGCCGAGCAGATCGCCGTCCGCGCCCGGAACGTGGGCATGGACGTCGTCTACGAGGGCATCCGACTGACGCCGTCGCAGATCGCCGCGAGCGCGGACCAGGAGGGCGTCCACGTCGTCGGCCTCTCGATCCTGAGCGGCTCGCACAACTCCCTGATCCCGGACGTCGTCAAGGCGCTGCGCGAGCGCGGCGTCGAGGCGCCGGTCGTCGTCGGCGGGATCATCCCGGACGCCGACGTCGCGCCCCTGAAGGAGGCCGGCGTCGCCGCGGTCTACACCCCGAAGGACTTCGACCTGACGCGGATCATGGCCGACATCGTCTCCGTGGTCGCCGAGGCCAACGGCGTCGGGGCAGCGGCATCGGCCTGAGCCTCCCCAGCGGCGCGGAGCTCGCCGCGCGCCTGCGCGACGGGGACCTCTCCGCCGCGCCCGCGGTCCTGAACCTCGTCGAGAACCGTTCGGACCCGGCGCGCGAGCAGAGCACCGCGCTGCTCAAGGCGATCGCGCCCGCCGCGCTCGC
>JAOPZO010000062.1 GCA_025964065.1 Solirubrobacterales bacterium
TGTCCAACCGGCCGGCCTGCGCGACGACCGCCTGCAGCGCGGCCTCCCGTTCAACGGGGTCGTCGCGCTGCAGGGCGAGCTCGGCCCGGGCGCGGAGGCCGGCGACCGGCGTGCGCAGCTCGTGCGCGACCTCGCTGGCGAAGCGCTGCTCGTGACGCCGCGACGCGGCGATGCGCCCGAGGAGGGCGTCGAGCGTCGCCGCCAGCCCGGTCAGCTCGTCCTTCGCGGGCCCGAGGCCGAACCGCCGGTCCAGATCTCCGGCGCTCCACGACGACGCGGCCGAGGTCATCTCGGCGACCGGCTGCAGCGCGCCGCCGACGGCGCTGCGGATCGCGAAGGCGCCGGCCAGCAGGACCAGGCCCGCGACGACGAGCGACCCGAGCAGGACCTCCTTCTGCAGGCGCTCGAGCGGCTCGACGGACAGCGCCACGGCGACCGCACCGCGTCGCCCGATGAGCTCGACGAGCACGCGCACGTCGTCGCCGACCTCACGCTCCACGGGCTCTCGGGCGCGGGCGAGCGCGATCACCGCGCGGTCGAGCGCCGGGTCCCCGTCACGAGGTCGTTCGAGCACCACGCCGGCGTCGATGACCCAGGCCCGCTCGTCGAGGCGATCGTCGTTGACGACCTCGCGCACGGCGACCGCTCCCCCACGGACGTCCAGCGCGGCGATCTGGGCCTCCATGCGGGCATCGAGGAGGTTCGACGCCTCGGTCTGCACGCGATGGGAGAGCAGCACGTTGCCGAGGACGACGAGCGCGCCCAGCCCGACGGCGAGGGTCGTCAGCGCGGTCAGCAGCAGCCGGGTGCGGAAGCTCACCGCAGCTCGTACCCGACACCGCGCGCGGTCTCGACGCTCGCCGGCGCGCCCGCCTCACGGAGCTTGCGGCGGATCCGGGCGAGGTAGGCGTCCAGCGTGTTCTGGTGGACGATCGCCCCGTCGGGCCAGCCCGCGGCGACCAACGAGGCGCGGCGGACGACCTCGCCCGGCCGAGCGGCGAGGGCAGCGAGCAGGCGGAACTCCGTCGGGGTCAGCGCCACCCGCGCGTCCTCGTGCACGATGGCGTGGGCGGCGGGATCCAGGACGACCGCGGCGGATCCGGGCGGTCCCGCGTCGTCGGACGCGCGGCGCAGCAGCGCCTGCACGCGGACCAGCAGCTCGGCCAGCGCGAACGGCTTGATGAGGTAGTCGTCGCCGCCGGCGTGGAACCCACTCAGCCGGTCGGGCAGCGCGTCACGCGCGGTGAGGAACAGCACCGGCGTCGCGATCCCCCGCGCCCGCAACGCCTGGCAGACGTCACGGCCGTCGGCGTCGGGCAGGCCGATGTCCAGGACCAGGACGTCCGGCGGGTCGGCGGCGAACGCGCGTACGGCCTCCTGTCCCGATGCGGTGGCCCTGACCGTCAGGCCCTCTCGCCGCAGCGCGGTGCGCAGCACGCCGCGCAGCTCGTCGTCGTCCTCGCAGATGCCGGCCGACCGTGCCATCACGTCGCTGCGCACGGCCGGCGCCGCCGCCCCAGGAGGAGCCACATCGCGGCCGCGAGGAGCCCGAGGACGACACCGACTGCGGCGTAGCGGAAGGCGTGATGCAGGCTGTCCCGTCGCTCGCCCGCGGCCCAGCCGCTTCCAGCCAGGCCGAAGCAGCAGATCGCCGACCCCATCGCGGTGAGCACGCGGTAGGAGGCCGGCGGCGCCTCGAGTACACCGGCGGTGACGGAGATGATTGGACGCACCGGCGGGATGCGGCGACCGAGCAGCACGGCCTTGCGTCAGCCGAGCGCGTGACGCCTGACCGTCACCTGAACCCAAGGCACGGCTGCTCGGTCGAGCACGCGGTCGTCCTTCGCGATCGCCGCCACCGACGCGCTTCGCCCGCCGAGTCGGAGGCGGTAGGCGGCGTCGGCCTGATCCTCGGCGAACGCCAGGCGGGAGTCGGGGAACGCGTGGTTGGCGACCGGGCCCCGGGGGGAAACGGTGTCCTGCAGCAGCCCCCAGGCGGCGAGCCCAGCCACCAGCGCGGCGGCCGCGAGCCGTGTCCTGCGGCTACGCATCGCCCGGCGCCACGTCGGTCGGGACGTCGATCCGGGCGGAGGTCCCACCGCCTTCGGCAGCGGTGAGCCGGACATCCCATCCGTGGGCGTCCGCGATCGCGGCGACGATGGCCAGGCCAAGCCCGGTGCCCGCTCGATCGCGTGCCGTGTCGCCGCGGGTGAAGCGCTCGAACGCGCGATCGGCGAGCTCCGCGGGCAGCCCTTGCCCGCGGTCGAGGACCTCGAGGTGCACCCCGTCCTCCTCGCGGGACGCGCGGACGGTGATGGGCGGCGCGCCGTGGCGAGCGGCGTTGTCCACCAGGTTCCCGATCGCCTGCTCGAGGCGCAACGGGTCGGCGGTCACGACGAGGCCCTCGGGCGCATGGACCTCGAGCGGAGCGGCCGCCCGCGCCGCGATCCGTTTGAGCACCGGTCCGAGCGCGACCTGTTCGACGCGCAGCGGGAGGCCGCCCGCATCGGCGCGTGCGACGACGAGGAGATCCTCGGCCATGCGCACCAAGCGCTCGGTCTCCTCGGCGGCGGAGCCGATCGCTGCACGCAGCTCGGCCGGCGACCGCCCGGCACGCTGGGCGAGCTCGAGCTCGGCCCGCAGCGCGGCAAGCGGCCCCCGCAGCTCGTGGCTCGCGTCGGCGACGAACGTCCGCTCGCGCTCCATCCCCGTCTCGAGCCGACCGAGCATGCCGTTCAGCGTCTGCGCC
The DNA here is from genome assembly GCA_025964065.1 of Solirubrobacterales bacterium. Taxonomy (GTDB): domain Bacteria; phylum Actinomycetota; class Thermoleophilia; order Solirubrobacterales; family Solirubrobacteraceae; genus Paraconexibacter. The sequence continues at coordinate 2,750 of JAOPZO010000062.1, forward strand.
AGGCGCCGTACCTCGTCGTCCGCGATCGGTACCGGCAGCCGCGTCGACAGGTCGTCGGCCCCGATCGCCTCGGCCCGCCGACGCATCCGCTCGATCGGTTCGAGGCCGCGGCGGGCGACGACCGCCCCGGCCAGCGCAGCGATCAGCAGCCCGGCCGGCAGGACGATGAGCAGCAGGCCATCGAGCTTGCCCAGGGCCTCGTCGCGGTCCTCCAGCGACGCTCCGACCACGACGACCCTGCCGCCCGCGGACGCGGCGAGCAACGCAGCCGGCTCCTGCTCGTCGCCGACGTCGCGCGCGTCGATCTCCAGCGGACCACGCGCGGCGAGCCGCACCTCCTCAGGGGTCAGCAGCGGGACGCGCGTCAAGCCCGGCGCTCCCGCCACGATCGCGCCGCGGGCGTCGAGCACCTGCGCGAGGTCGTCGCCGCGCTCGACCAGCGTGCCCGTCCCCAGGTCGGGCGTTCCCTCCTTGCTGGCGAGGGTGAGGTCGGCGGCTCGCTGACGCAGCCCGGAACGCAACGAGCTGTCGAGCTCGGCGCGCATCCGCGCGTGCAAGAACACGCCGACGACCAGCAGCACGACCGCCGACACGACCGTGAACGCGCCGGCCAGCCGCCAACGCAGGGGAACCCGGTTCACCCCGCTCGACCGCCGTCGGTTCGCATGCGGTAGCCCAGGCCCCGGATCGTCTCGATCGACGCGACCCCGAACGGCCGGTCGACCTTCTCCCGCAGGTAGCGGACGTAGACATCGACGACGTTGGACCCGACCCCGTCCGGGTTGGGCCAGGCGTGTGCGAGCAGCTGCCCCCGATCCAGCGCCTGCCCGGGGTGACGCAGGAACGCCTCGAGCAGCGACAGCTCGAGCAGCGACAGCTCGAGCTCCCGTTCGCCCCGCCACGCGCGGCGCGCGGCCGGGTTCAGCCGCAGGTCGCCGGCGATGAGCTCGACGGGACGGTCGACCGGGCCCCGGCGCGCGAGCGCGCGCAACCGCGCGGCCAGCTCGTCGAAGGCGAACGGCTTGGGGACGTAGTCGTCGGCGCCACCGTCCAGGCCGTGGACACGGTCCTCGACCGCATCGCGGGCGGTGAGCATCAGGACCGGGGTGTGTACGGCGTCTGCGCGCAAGCGCCGGCACACCTCGAACCCGTCGAGACCCGGCATCATCACGTCGAGCACCAGGACGTCGTACTCGAGGTCCTGCCCGGCGGCCAGGGCGTCATCGCCTCGATGCACGACGTCGACGATCATGCCGGCCTCCCGCAACCCGAGCGCGATGAGGCCGGCGAGCTTCCGATCGTCCTCGGCGATCAACACGCGCACGTCGGCAGTGTCGACGATCCTCATGATCCGGGGATGAGAACGCCGGCGCGCCAGATCAAGGGCGGCTCACGGCCATCTCATCGACGACCTGCACCTTCTCACCATGCACAAGCTCAAGCAGGTCCTCCTCGGCACCGGCGCCTTCGCCTCCCTCGCTCTCGGCGGAGCCGGCATCGCTGCCGCGACGGGCAACAACGGCGACGGGGACGGGGAGAAGGCCGACGACGGGCCGGACAGGGCCCTGACCGGGCCCGCCGCGACCAACGCCGGTGCGGCGGCGACCAAGGCGCTGGGCGGCGGCAGGGTCCTCTCGGTCGAGAACACCGACGAGGGCGGAGCCGCGTTCTACGAGGTCAAGGTGGACAGGGCCGGCAAGGTCATCGAAGTCCAGCTCGCCGAGAACGGGAAGGTCCTCAGCACCAAGGCCGACGACGACCAGGGCGAGCACGAGGATCAGGGCGACGGCGACGGCGAGACCGGCGACTGAGACCGGCCGGAGGTTCCGGACGTCGCCGACGAGCGGCCTCGGTGTCAGCCGGGGCGCTCGCCCCCTGCGGGGTGCGCCGGCGCTGTCCGACCACGGCCAGCACCCGCCCCGGCGGTGACGAGCGGACGCGGCCGGCGGCTCGGCGGCATGGCTGCG
>JAOPZO010000069.1 GCA_025964065.1 Solirubrobacterales bacterium
GGGTAGCGTCCGGGCATGCACGACGCCAGCGCCGCGCCGGGCGGCTTCGACGCCTGGGAGGTCGACCTCCATGGCCACCCGGTGGTGTGCCGCATCGCCGGCTCGGGCCCGCCCGTGGTGCTCGTCCACGGGATGGTGAACTCCTCGAAGCACTGGCGGGCGGTGGCCGAGCGGCTCGCGGAGGACCACACCGTGATCGCCCCGGACCTGATCGGGCACGGAGACAGCGCCACGCCCCGCGGCGACTACTCGCTCGGCGCCCACGCCTCCGTCATCCGCGACCTGCTCTCCGTCCTCGGCGTGCAGCGCGCCTCGTTCGTCGGGCACTCGCTCGGCGGCGGCATCGCGATGGTCTTCTTCTGGCAGTTCCCGGAGCGGGTGGAGCGCCTGGCGCTCGTCTCGAGCGGCGGGCTCGGGCCCGAGGTCGGCCCGCTGCTGCGCTCCGCCGCGCTTCCGGGCTCCCGTGCGCTGCTCCGTGCGGTGGCGAACCGCCGCACGATCGACGCGCTCCACGCGGGCGGGCGGCGCCTGCGCGAGAACGGCTCGGGCATCGGGCTCCAGCTCCAGGCCGTCGCGCGCGCCATGCGGCCCCTGCAGACCGCGGGGGCGCGTGACGCGTTCGTCCAGACGCTCCGCGCGGTGATCGACGCCCACGGCCAGCGCGTCAGCGCGAACGATCGCCTCTACCTCCTGAGCAGCATCCCGACGCTCGTGGTGTGGGGCGAGCGGGACGCGACGATCCCGATCGCGCACGGGCGCGCCGCCCACGCCGCGATCCCGGGCAGCCGCTTGGTGACGCTCCCGCGTGCCGCGCACTTCCCGCACCTCGAGGACCCCGAGGGGCTCGCCGCGGCGCTCGCCGACTTTCTCGCGACCACGGAGCCCGCGCACCTCGACGACGAGCAGTGGCAGGACGTCCTGCGCGGTCGCGGACGCCTCCGTCGGCGGCCCGGGGTCGTCGCCGCCTGAGTCGGCCTCCACTGCTCGCGGATCGTGGCACCATCCGCATGATGCTCGGCGCGCTCGTCGCCTCCGCCCTCCTGGGACTGCTCGCGGTGCGGACGCGGCGCGCCTTCGCCTGGGACGACCCGATGTGCGCGTTGATGCTCGTCACCGCCGGCCTCATGGTGGTCATGTGCGCCTCGCTGCTCCTCGACGGGCGCTGGGTGGCGGCGCTCTTCACCGCGCCGATGGCCGCGGCGATGGCCGTCCCGGCGATCCTGCTCGGCCGGGTCCGGCCCCGGGCGACGCGGCCGCCCGAGGAGCCGGAGGACGACGACGGCCCGGGCGGGGGCGGGCCGCCCGAGGACCCGGGCCCCGGGCCGCAGGAGCCGGCGATCGACTGGGAGCGCTTCGACACGGCCCGCGCCGCGTGGGGGCGCCGCTCGGGCTCCCGCCACGACGCCTGAGGACGCGGGCCAGCACGTCGGCGCTGCGCCAGGGGTGCGGGAACCCGGCCGTCCTTGGTCGAAGGTGAACATCACGAGGGCGCGGTGCGCACCGCGGAGGGCCGGATGCTCCCCGCGGGGCTCGCCGCCTTCGACGCGCGGACAGCGGGCACCGAGGGCAGGGCTCCTCTTCTGCCGGCCCAGGAGTCCGGGGCGGCCGACTTCGACGCGATGCCGCGGGGGCGCGGCGACCCGAGGTGGTGGACGGCTCGTGAACCCGGTGCGCCTGCGTCAGGACCGCGGTGCCCTGGCGCACTCGTAGCGCTCGAAGACCACGCCCGAGCCGAACGTCCGGCTCTCGATCAGCGTGAGCGGGAGGACGTCGGCGACGGGCGGCAGGTGCCGGGTGCCACCCCCGACGGCGACGGGGTGGCGGAAGACGCGGAGCTCGTCGACCAGGCCGAGCTCGATCGCCGCCCCGGCCAGGGCAGCGCCGCCGATCGAGACGGGCCGTCGGGTCGCCGCGACCGCCGCGGCGACCTCCTCGGCGAGGGTGCCCACGGCGAGCCGGGCGGTTCCCTCGACCCGGTCGAGCGTGGAGCTGAAGACGACCTTCGGGAGCGCGCACCAGACGTCGGCGAACGCGTGCGTGGGCTCGCTCGAACGCATCGACGCGTCCGTCTCCCACACCAGCATCCTCTCGTGCAGCCGGCGCCCGAGCAGGTAGGCCCCGAGGCCGCCGACCTGCTCGATGTGGAAGGCGAACAGCTCGTCGTCGGGCGCCGACCAGTCGAACCCGCCGTCCCGGTCGTTGATGTAGCCGTCGACCGAGACGCCGATGGAGTAGACCAGCATGTCCACGATCCTCCTCGATACCACCACGCGGACGAGCCCCGGCGGCGCAGGTGACAACCACCCGGCGGTGCGGCAGGACTCCGTCGATGGCGAAGCATCGACGTCATCGCCCAGGACGCGCGGGAGGGGGACCGTGACCGCCTGTGGGCGCTGGCGGTCGCGAACGACCCGCACTTCGACGCCTACCAGGAGCGCACGGAGCGCCGGATCCCCGTCGTCGTGCTCAAACCGGTCCAGGGGAGGAACCGAGCGGCTAGCGTCGTCGCTCGCCATGGACATCCTCTCGATCCAGTCCCACGTCGCGTTCGGCCACGTCGGGAACGCCTCGGCCGTCTTCCCGATGCAGCGCCTCGGCGTCGAGGTGTGGCCGATCCACACCGTCCAGTTCTCGAACCACACGGGCTACGGCGCCTGGACGGGCCGGGTGTTCGACGGGCCGGCGATCGAGGAGCTGCTGGACGGGATCGAGGACCGCGGCGTCCTCGGGCGCTGCGACGGGGTGCTCTCGGGCTACATGGGCTCCTCGGACATCGGCAACGCGATCGTGGGCGCGGTCCGGCGCGTGAAGGCCGCCAACCCCGCCGCGCGCTGGTGCTGCGACCCCGTGATCGGCGATGTCGGGCGCGGCGTCTTCGTCCGCCCGGGCATCCCGGAGTTCTTCCGCGAGCAGGCCGTCCCCGCCGCCGACCTCGTCACGCCGAACCACTTCGAGCTCGACGTCCTCGCGGGCACGGAGAGCCGGACGCTCGCCGCGGCGAAGGACGCGGTCGCCGCCGTGCAGGCGCTCGGGCCGGCGACGGTCCTCGTGACGAGCCTCGAGGTGGAGGACACCCCGGACGACGCGGTCGACCTGCTCGCGGCGGAGGGCGGCCGGACGTTCCGGGTCCGCACGCCCAAGCTGCCGCTCTCCGTCAACGGCGCGGGCGACGCGATCGCCGCGCTCTTCTTCGTGCACCACCTCCGCTCGGGCTCTGCGGCCACCGCGCTGGGCGAGGCGGTCGCGTCCGTCCACGGGCTCCTGCGGGCCACGGCCGACGCGGGCTCCCGCGAGATCCTCACGGTCGCCGCCCAGGAGGAGTTCGTCACGCCCTCGCAGCGGTTCGAGGTCGAGGAGGTCTAGCGGCCAGGAGGCGGCCGGCGGTCGCGAGCGCCTGGCCGACGACCTGATCCATGTTGAGGTACTGGTACCGGGCCAGGCGCCCGACGAAGGTCACGCCGCCCTCCTGCTCGGAGAGCTCCTCGTAGCGGCGGTAGAGCTCCCGGTTCTCGGGGCGGGGGACGGGGTAGTACGGGTCGCCCTCGGCGCACGGGAACTCGACGTGCTGGGTCGTCCAGGGGTGGCGGTGCTGGCCCGTCAGGTGGCGGTACTCGGTGACCCGCGTCCACGGCGTCGCGGCGTCCGGGTGGTTGAGGACCGCGACGGACTGTGCGAGCCCGTCGTCGGGGGTCGGGCGGGAGCGGGTCTCGAAGCGCAGCGAGCGGTACGGCAGCCGCCCGAAGCGGAAGCCGTAGAGCTCGTCGATCGGGCCGGTCCACACGACGTGCCCGGCCTCGACCGTGTCGCGCACGTCTGCGTACTCGACGCCGAGCGCGACGTCGATCCCCGGGTGGTCGAGCATCGCCCGGAACATCGCGGTGTACCCCTGGGCCGGCATCTGCTGGAAGCGGTCGCCGAAGTAGCGGTCGTCCTCGTCGTGGCGGACGGGGATGCGCGCGCAGACCTGGGCGCCGAGCTCCCGCGGGTCCACGCCCCACTGCTTCGTCGTGTAGCCGCGGAAGAAGGTCTCGTACAGCTCCCAGCCGAAGCGGGCGACCACGGAGTCCTCGGAGGTCTCGATGCGGTCCCGCGGCTCGGCCTTGCTCTCCAGGAACGCCCGGACCTGCTCCTCCGTGCGGAGGTCGAGGCCATACAGCTCGTTGAGGGTCGTCCGGTTGATCGGCATGGGCAGCTCCCGCCCGTCGACCACCGCGCGGACACGGTGCTCGTACGGCGTCCAGTCGGTGAACCGCGAGAGGTAGCCGACGATCCGCTCGGCGTTCGTGTGGAAGATGTGGGGCCCGTAGCGGTGCACGAGCACGCCGTGCTCGTCGAGCTCGTCGAACGCGTTCCCGGCGACGTGCGGCCGACGGTCGATGACCAGCACGCGCAACCCCGCCTGGCTCGCGAGCCGCTCGGCCATCACCGAGCCCGCGAACCCCGCTCCCACCACGAGGACGTCGTACGCGTCGGTGCTCATGGCGGCGCCCTACCCACGCGGCACGGGCTGACGCGGCGGGAGCCACCGGCGTTCCCGCGGGCGATCCCGGCGGACAGCGGCGGTGCGCGGCGCTGGGTCAGGCCGGGGCCTCGAGGACGAGCGAGACGTGCGTCACGCTGCCGTCCGTCTGCTCGGCGTGCGGGGCGGCATGGGCCCGCATGACGGCGAGCATGTCCGCGTTCTCCCCGAGGACGTCGGCGTGGACCTCGCGGAGCCCACGCGCCCGCGCCGCTGCGACGAGCCGGTCGAGCAGCGAGGTGGCGATCCCCTGCCGCCGCCAGGGGGCGGCCACCTCGAAGGCCACCTCGCCCCGGTCCTCCGCGTCGGGGACGAGCACGGCGTGGCCGACCGCCTCGGCGCCGACGAGGGCGAGCAGCCCCACGCCGCCGACGCGCTCGGGATGGCCCGCCCAGTCCTCGGCCTGCAGCAGGTCGATCCCGCCGGTGAACCACCGCAGGAAGCGCGACTCGGGATCGAGGCCCTCGAAGAGCGAGGCGAGCGCCTCCCGGTCGCCGGGCCGCACCTCGCGGACGACGACCTCGGCCCGGGCCGCGCCCACGCCGGAGCCGCCGGGCGCCGGGGAACGCGTCACTGGTGCATGAGCGCATCGAGGACGTCGACCCGGCTCGCCTTGCGGGCCGGCACCACCGCGGCCAGCACCCCGGCGAGCGCCCCGAGAACGACGAGCACGACGAGCGTCGCGTAGGGGAGGGCCAGCACGAAGCCCTCGCTGCCGAGGGGGCGCGAGACGAGCACCCCGAAGAGCACGCCGATGCTCACCCCGAGGACGGCGCCCATCACGGCGGTGATGATCGCTTCGCCGCGGACCACCTGGCGGACCTGCCGGCGAGACGCGCCGATCGCCCGCAGGAGCCCGAGCTCACGGGTGCGCTCGTACACGGAGAGGGCGAGCGTGTTCACGATCCCGAACAGGGCGATGACCACCGAGAGCGCCAGGAGCGCGTAGAACACGTAGAGGATCGCGTTGATCGAGCCGACCTGGCTGTCGATGAACTCCCCGCGGGTCTGGGCTTCGAGCGTCGGGAAGTCGCGGTCGAGCAGCCCGCCCAGCGCCGCGCCCACCTCGGCGCTCCGGGCGCCGGGCTCGGCGGCGACGAGCGTCGCCAGGACCGTGCGCGCGCCGAAGCGGTCGCGGAGCGTGGCCTCGGGCACGACGAGGTCGCCGAGCAGCCGGCCGCGGTCCTCGAAGGTGCCGCGCACGACGAAGCGGATCGGCTCCTCCGTCGGCGTGCGCACGACGAGCGCGGAGCCCGTGCGCAGCCCGCGCTCGTCCGCGAACGCCTCCTCGAGCATCGCGTCCCGGGAGCCCAGGGCGCGCAGGCGGTCGTCCGAGCCGTCGACCCAGCCCACCTCCACGACGTCGGGGGCGGCCATGGGATCCAGGCCGGCGAGGACGACCTCCTTGCCCGAGACGAGGCGCCCCCGGCCGATCCGCAGGTTCGATGCGGTCCGCACGCCGTCGAGGCCTGCGGCCGCGGGGGCGACGGTCTCCGGAGTGAGCCCGGACGGGTCGATGACGACGAAGTCCGCCGTGACCGCGTCCTCGAACGCGCCGGAGAACGACGCCTTGAAGCCGTTCACGAAGATCGCCACGAACGCGACGAGCGCGACGCCGACCATCAGCGCGGCGGCCGTCCCGGCCGTCCGGCCCGGCGCGCGCACCGCGTTGCCGCGGGCCATCTTCGCGGCGATCCCGCCCGTCGCGGCGAGCGGCCGGCCGATGACCGAGGCGAGCGGGGCGACGAGGACGGGGGAGAGCATCCCGACCCCGACGAACACGAGGACAGCGCCGATCCCGAGCAGCGTCAGCGCGGTGCTCGTCGTGAGGCCCGCGAAGAGCCCGACGAGCATCAGGACGAGCCCGAGCCCGGCGACGCCGCACTCCACGGCGAGCGTCCGCCGCCGTCGCCCGCGGGGCGGCGTGACGGCTCCGGTGCGCATGGCGTCCATGGGCGAGACGCGCGTCGCGCGCAGGGCCGGGACAAGGCTCGAGAGGACGGTGGCGAGCGTCCCGAGCACCAGGGCGACCGCGACGGTGCGCGGAGCGATCACGAGCGCGGTGCCGGGCAGGTCGAACCCGGCGAGCGCGAACAGGCCGCGGAGCAGCGGCGCGAGCCCGATGCCTGCGAGCAGGCCCAGGACGGAGCCGACCACGCCGACGAGCAACGCCTCGAGGACCACGGCGCCCATCACCTGCCGCCGGGAGGCGCCGATCGTGCGCAGCATCCCGAACTCCCGGATGCGCTGCGCGACGGTGATCGAGAAGGTGTTGAAGATGACGAAGCACCCGACGAGCAGCGCGATGACGCCGAAGGAGAGGAGCCCGAGCGTCAGGTAGCGCAGGATGTCCGAGAGCTCCGCCGAGGTCGCGGCCGCGTCCTCGTCGCCCGTGCGCACGAGGCCCGCGACCCCCACCGCCGCGCTGACGCGCCGCTTCAGCTCGGCCTGCGTGAGGCCGTCCTGCGCCTGGACGTCGAGCTCCGTGAGCTCGCCCGGTGTTCCGACGAGGGCCTGCACCTCCGCGAGGGAGAAGACCGAGAGCGCCGCGCCGGCGATCGACCCCGCGCCGCCGAAGGTCACCAGGCCGACGACCTCGTAGGCCCGCGGCCGATCGACCCCCTGGACCCGGAGTCGGTCGCCGAGCCGGACCCCCGCGTCCTCGGCCGCCACCGTCGAGATGGCCATCTCCCCGTCGGTGCGGGGCGCGCGCCCCCGGTACTCGAACGGGTCGAAGCGGGCCGGCACCGCGGAGAACGCCAGGGTCGGGGCGCCCGAGGTCGGCCCGACGCGGTCGCCGTCCGCGTCGACCACCGTCACCGGGGCCTGGCGGATGGAGCCCGCCGCGGCCTCGACCCCGTCCACACCACGGACGCGGTCCTGCAGCGCCGCCGGGAACGTGACCAGGGACGCCCCGTCGAGCTGGTCGTCGCCGCCCGGGGCGAGGACCTTCACGTCGACGTTCTCGCCCGCGGTGGCCACGAGGGCGTCGAAGGACTTCGAGATGGTGTCGGTGAGGACGAGGGTGCCGGCGATGAGCGCGACGCCGAGGACGACCGCGAGCAGCGTGAAGGCGGTCCGCGCCCGGCGCTCGAGCATCCCGCGGAGCGCGAGGCGGCTCACGCTGCGACGGACTTCATGAGCTCGAGGACGGCGTCCGTGTCGCCGGCGTCCTCGTCGCGGACGATCCGCCCGTCGGCCATGACCACGAGCCGGTCCGCGCAGGAGGCTGCACCGGCGTCGTGGGTGACCATGATGATCGTCTGGCCGAAGTCGTCGGCGGCGCGGCGCAGCAGCGCCAGCACCTCGGAGGAGGCGACGGAGTCGAGGTTGCCGGTGGGCTCGTCGGCGAACACCACCGCCGGGTGGTGGATCAGCGCGCGCGCCACGGCGACGCGCTGCTGCTGGCCCCCCGACAGCTCCGCGGGCCGGTGGCTCAGCCGGTCGCCGATCCCGACGGTGGAGACGAGGAGGTCGAACCAGGGCCGGTCGACCTCCCTGCCCGCCAGCGTCACCGGGAGCACGATGTTCTCCTCCGCGGTGAGCACCGGGACGAGGTTGAAGCCCTGGAAGACGAACCCGAGGCGGTCGCGGCGCAGCCGCGTGAGGGCACCGTCGTCGAGGCCCGACAGTTCCGTGCCGTCGATGGCGACGCTCCCGGAGGTCGGCCGGTCGAGGCCGGCGAGGAGGTGGACCAGCGTCGACTTGCCCGAGCCCGACGGGCCCATGATCGCCGTGAAGCCGCCGGTCGGGAAGTCGATGGACACGTCCTGGAGCGCGTGCACGGCGGTCGGCCCTTCTCCGAAGGTCCGGCCGAGGTCGACTGCCGAGACGATGAGCGCGGGGGAGGGCACTCGCCCATCGTGCTCGTCGCCTGCCGCGCCGGGAACGGGGGACTCTGCCCTGGCTCAGGGGTAGTTCACCGCAGATCCGCCAGGGTGCGTGGACCGGTGAGCCGCGACGACGAGCCCCGCGTCCCACCCGGGGGCGCGGGTTCCCACGGGCGGACGCAGCCCCTCGGTCGGGAGCCCGGCACGGCTCACGATCCAGGAGACGGTCGAGTTCGACGTCCACATCTCCCCGGCTCCCAGCTCGTCGCGCCCCCAGACCGGGCACGGGACCGCCGCTGCGAGGCCCAGGACGCGACGCGCGAGGCGCGGGTCGTCGGTGAGCCGGTGCGCGAGGCCGACCGCGGCATCGAGGTCGCCGATGCAGCCCCCGCGCCAGCAGCGGACCTCGTACCGGAAGGCCCGTAGGCGGCCCGCCGCACGGTGGCCGACGGCGCCCGACGCCACGACCCCGCGGCTGCGGCGGTCGCGGTCGGGGGACGGCGCGACCTCGATCGTGTGGACGACGCCGTCGAGCTCGACGACGAGCGCCGCGTGGAGCAGCGCCAGCCGCGGCCGCCGCTGGCGCGCCGCGGCGATCGCCTCGAACAGCAGCCCGTTGCGGCGCACGGAGGAGCCTCCGGCGCCCAGCGGGATCCAGAAGAGGTCGACGCCGGCGTCCGGCCGCGGGCGGACTGCGTGCTCCACGTCGGGCATGCCCGGAGCTTCGATGACGCCGTCCTCTGAGTCATCGGGGCCCTGCCCCCCTCGGGCTCCGTAGCCGCTACGGGAGCTTGGGGGCCGCGAGGGGCAGGCAGAGCTCGACACGGGTTCCGCCGTGCCTGCCGTCCTCGACGCGCAGGGTCCCGCCGCCGATCTCCGCACGCTCGCGCATCCCCGTGATGCCGTACCCCGTCGCCCTCTCGGGGGAGCCCGCCCGGCCCCGCCCGTCGTCGCCGACGACGAGGGCGAGCGTCTCGGCCCGGTCGCGGAGCTCGAGGCGGACGCGGGTCGCGCCGGCGTGCTTGACGACGTTCGTGAGCGCCTCCTGGGCGACCCGGTAGGCGATCGTCTCCATCTCGGGGTCCAGGCGCCGCTCCTCGAGCTCCGGGGCGAGCTCGAGGTCGAGCTCGAGGCCGTGCTCCGCCGTGATGCGCTGCGCCAGCGAACGCAGCGCCGGCGCCAGGCCGAGCTCGTCGAGGGCGGGCGGCCGGAGGTCGGCGATGATGTCGCGCAGGGCGAAGATCTCCCGCTCGAGCTGTGCCATCGCCCCGCTGATCTGCGCCTGGGCGCCCACGGGCACCTCATGCCGCGCCGCCGCGAGCGCGAGCTTCACGGCGCCGAGGCCCTGCAGGGTCTCGTCGTGGAGGTCGCGCGCCCAGCGGCGGCGCTCGGCCTCCGCGGCGGCGATCGTGT
>JAOPZO010000116.1 GCA_025964065.1 Solirubrobacterales bacterium
GCGCCGACGCCCGCGCGCGGCCCGGACGGGGTGCTGCTCGCGGCGTTCCTGCGCGACGACCCGTACTCGACGGAGGCGTTCGACATCGTGCCCGCGATCCGCGCCGCGGCGAAGGGCGCCGACCCCGGCGCGCTCGTCGGCGGCCCGACGGCGGTCGAGGCGGACCTGCGCGACGCCTCCGCCGACGACACGCGGATCCTCGTGCCCGTGGCGACCCTGATCGTCTTCCTGATCCTGCTCGCGCTGCTGCGGGCGGTGCTCGTGTCCGTGCTGCTGATCATGACGGTGATCCTGAGCTTCGCCGCCTCCCTCGGGGTCGCGGCGGTGGCCTACGACGTCGTCTTCGGCTTTCCGGGCTCGGACCCGTCGCTCCCGCTGTTCGCGTTCATCTTCCTCGTGGCGCTCGGGGTCGACTACAACATCTTCCTGATGGCACGGGTGCGCGAGGAGGTCGCCAAGCACGGGACCCGGCCCGGGATGCTGCGCGGCCTCGCGGTCACGGGCGGGGTCATCACGAGCGCCGGGATCGTCCTCGCCGGGACGTTCAGCGTGCTGGCGGTCCTGCCGCTCGTGTTCCTCACGGAGATCGGCCTCGTCATCGCGTTCGGGGTGCTGCTCGACACGTTCATCGTGCGCTCGATCCTCGTGCCCGCGCTCGTCTTCGACGTCGGCCCGAAGGTGTGGTGGCCGTCCGAGCTCGCGCGGGAGGGCGACCACGCCGAGGAGGAGGAGGAGCGTGCGGCCCCCGTCTGAGCGCGCGCTGCGTGCGGCGGGTGGCCTGTCCGCCGCGCTGCTCTGGGCGCTCGCGGCGCCCGCGGGCTCGGCGGCCGCGGCCTCGATCGCGCTGGACCGCGCGTGCTACGTGTCCGGGCTGCCGGGCGTGGTGACGCTGGCGGGCTTCCGGCCCGGCGCGGTGGTGGTCGTCGCAAGTCCGGACCTCGGTGCGACGCGCGTCGTCGCCGACGGCGCGGGCGGCGCCCGGGTGCCGATCACGCCCCCCTCGGGGAACGGCCTGCCGGGGCCGGGCTCCGCGCGGTTCGAGGTCTCCGCGGCCGAGGAGGGCGGCGCCGAGGTGCGGACGGTGGCGCGGGTGGCGCCGCTCGCCTTCCAGACCGCCACGGGCGCGCGGTCGCCGAAGGTGCAGCGCGCGTGGGCGTTCTCGGGCTGGATGCCGGGACGACCCGTCTACGCGCACTTCCGCTACCGGGGACGCACCCGGGGCACGCACCGCTTCGGGGTGGCGGGCGGCGTCTGCGGGGAGCTGCGTGCCCGTGCCGCGGCGATCGTCGTGCGGGGCGCGGTGCCGGCGGGGACCTGGACGATCCAAGTCGACCAGCGCCGCACCTACGCGCGGACGACGCGCCCCTCGCTGCAGGACGAGACCGTCGTCTTCCCCACCTTCCGGCCCCGCGGGGCTGCCGCGCTCGGCGCGACGCCGCTCGGGTTGCTGCCGGCGGCCGCTTAGCCCGCCGCGTCGTCGAGCGCCTCGACCTCGTCCTGGGTGAGCTTCAGCTCCGCGGCGGCGACGTTCTCGCGGAGGTGCTCCACGGAGCCCGTGCCGGGGATCGGGAGCATCACGGGCGAGCGGTGCAGCAGCCACGCGAGCGCGACCTGCCCCGGGGTCGCCTCGTGGCGCTCGGCGGCCTCGGCGAGCGGGCCTCCGGGCTTCGCGAGGTCGCCCGCGGCGAGCGGGAACCACGGGATGAAGCCGATGCCCTGCCCCTCGCAGTAGTCGAGCACGTCCTCGGCGCCGCGGTTGCCGAGGTTGTAGAGGTTCTGGACCGTCGTGACCTCGAAGACCTCCTGAGCGGCCTTGACCTCCTCGACCGAGACCTCGGAGAGCCCGAGGTGCCGGACCTTGCCCTCGTCCTGCAGCTCCTTGAGCACGCCGAACTGCTCCTCGCGCGGGACCTTCTCGTCGATGCGGTGGAGCTGGAAGAGCGGGATGACGTCGAGCCCGAGACGGCGGAGACTCATCTCCGCGCCCTGGCGCAGGAACTCCGGGCGCCCCAGCGGCGGCCACTCCCCCGGGCCGGTGCGGGTGAGCCCGCTCTTCGTGGCGACCTTGATGTCGCCGTACGGGTGCAGCGCCTCGCGGATGAGCTCCTCGGAGACGTAGGGGCCGTAGGACTCGGCGGTGTCGATGAGGTCGACGCCGAGCTCGGGAAGCGCCCTGAGGACCTCGATCGCCTTGTCGTGGTCCTCCGGCGGCCCCCAGATGCCCTCGCCGGTGATGCGCATCGCGCCGTAACCGAGGCGGGTGACCTCGAGGTCCCCACCGATCTTGAAGGTGCCTGAAGCAGCTGCGGTAACCATCCACCTCGACTACCCGGTTGGTTGCCTGCGCAACCAACGCCTGAAAGGGGTCAGGCCCCTTTCGGGCGCGGGCGGCCTCAGAGGACCGGCAGGTACCGCGCGAGCTCCCACTGCGTGACCTGCACGCGGTAGTCCTCCCACTCCTGGCGCTTGATCTCGACGTAGCGGTTGAACATGTGCTCGCCGAAGGTGCGCAGGACGAGCTCGGACTCGGCGGTGAGCTCGATCGCCTCGCCGAGGGTCTCCGGGAGCTGCTCGATGCCGAGTCGTCGCCGGTCGTCCGGGGCGAGGTGGTAGAGGTTCTTCTCCATCGGCTCGGGCAGCTCGTAACCCTTCTCGATCCCCTCGAGGCCGGCCTGCAGGAGCGAGGCGAACGTCAGGTACGGGTTGCACGCCGGATCCGGGCAGCGCAGCTCCATGCGGGTCGTCTTCTCCTTGCCCGCGTGGTGCAGCGGGACGCGGACGAGCGCGGAGCGGTTGCGGCGGCTCCAGGCCACGTAGACCGGAGCCTCGTAGCCCGGCACCAGGCGCTTGTAGGAGTTCACGTACTGGGCGAAGATCGACGAGAGCTCGCGCGCGTGGCGGAGCTGGCCGGCGATGAACGCCTTGCCGACGTCGGAGAGGAAGTACGGGTCGTCCGCGTCGAAGAACGCGTTCTCGCCCCCGCGGAAGAGGCTCATGTGGGTGTGCATCCCCGAGCCGTTCTCGCCGAAGAGCGGCTTGGGCATGAAGGTCGCGTGCCACCCGTGCTTCATCGCGAACTCCTTGACGGTGATGCGGTAGGTCATCACGTCGTCCGCGGCCTTCAGCGCGGGGCCGTGGCGCATGTCGATCTCGTGCTGTGAGGGGCCGGACTCGTGGTGGGAGGAGGCGACGTCGATGCCGAGCTGCTCGAGGGCGAGCACGGTCTCCCGGCGGACGTCCGATCCGGCGTCGAGCGTCGTGAGGTCGAAGTAGCCGCCCTCGTCGAGCACCTCGGTCCCGGCCGCGTCCTTGAACAGGAAGTACTCGAGCTCCGGGCCGACGTTGAACACGTCGAAGCCCATCGCGGAGGCGCGGTCGATCGCGCAGCGCAGCACGTGCCGCGGGTCGCCCTCGTACGGCGTGCCCTCCGGCGTGCGGATGTCGCAGAACATGCGCGCGACGCCCTGCTCCTCCGGCCGCCACGGCAGGACCGCGAAGGTCGACGGGTCCGGCACCGCGACCATGTCGGACTCCTCGATGGCGTTGAAGCCCGTGATGGAGGAACCGTCGAAGCCGATGCCCCGCGCGAACGCGTCGCCGAGCTCCTCGGCGTTGATCGAGAAGGACTTCAGCTGGCCGAGGATGTCCGTGAACCACAACCGCAGGAAGCGGATGTCGTGGTCTGCGACCAGGGCCTTGACGTCGTCCGGGGTGCGGGGCTGCTCGCTCATTGCGGGCAGCCTATTGCACGGTGGGGCTCGCTCAGTTGGCCTGCTCGGCGGGTCCGGGCAGCCACTCGCGGGCCCAAGCGGCGAGCTCCTCGAGCGCGGGCGCGAGGCTGCGGCCCATGGGCGTCAGCGCGTACTCGACGCGGACGGGCGGCCCCGGGAGCACGGTGCGCTCGACGACGCCGCGCGCCTCGAGCTCCTTCACCCGCTCGGAGAGCAGGCGGTCCGAGAGCTGCGGGACCGCGGCAGCGACCTCGCTGAAGCGCAGCGGACGGTCGGCGTGCAAGAGCACTGCGACGATCGCGCCGGTCCACCGGCGGCCGATCAGCTCGACCGCCTCGTGGTAGCGCGGGCAGCAGCCGGGGACCTCGACCGGAGCCGCGTCCTCGCTGGTGGTGACCTTCGGCGCCATGGTCCGTTGAGCGTAGCGCCGGCACCGGGTGGTGCCGGCCGCTGGGCGCCGGCGGCGCGCAGCGTCCGGCGTCCTCGACCGACCCGCCGAGGGGGCACCCCACCCGCGAGTTCCCCATCGCCGTGAACGACTCGAACGAGCCGAACGCGATCGCCTCGAGGAGCTGATCGTCGCTCCAGCCGGCCTCGCGCGCTCCTCCAGGAGGTCCTGCGGCGCGCGGCCGTGCTCCGTGAAGAGCGGCTTGAGGTCGCGGAGCAGCGCGGCCTGCGCCGCGTCGCGCGAGGTTCCAGTCGCGCGCGGCACGGACCTCGTCGTGCCCGAGCCGCTTGGCGGGCGGTGCGGCGGTGCAGCTCGAGGCCCGGCTGCGAGCGGTACTGCGCGGCGAGCGCGAGCGCGATGCGCTCCTGCGTCTCTGCGCCGATGGTGCTCGAGCGGAGCTCGAGGCGCAAGCGCGCGTACGCGCGGAGGAGCGCAGGCTGAGCCCGCGACGACCCTGAGGAAGTTCGGGAGCTGCCCCGCGGTGGACTGCGCCCCACGTTGAGCTGGGCGCAGGGGGTGGGCGCGAGCGGGCGAGGCGGACGGCCGGCAGCCACCGTGAGAGGGCCGATCTCGGGCGAGGCGCCCCGGATGGACCCTCTCGCGTCCGCGAAAGCCTCGATGAACTGGACGCTGCTGCGTGGCGGCGCGCTGGGCCGCCCCGGCGCGGGCTACAGCGCGAGGACCGGCAGCGCGATGGCGCCGGCGGAACCGCTGGTGAAGGCGATGAGGACGAGCAGGATGCCGAGGAGGACCGCCCACATCGCGACCCGGTCGGGGTTCGCACGGATGCGGTCGACGGCGGCGACGTGCGGCGCGCGGTCGCGCTGGACCTCGCGGAGGCGTGCGGGCGCGCCCGCGTTGGTGCGGCCCACGACGCC
>JAOPZO010000121.1 GCA_025964065.1 Solirubrobacterales bacterium
GCACGAGGTGCCCCACCCCCGGAGCGCACGGCCTCGAAGGGAGCCCGCGAACCGGCTGGCGGCCTTCGGGTCGGCGGCCGAGGGCAACCGCGCCGCCGGAGGGCGGCGCGGGAGCGCTAGTACCGGATGGTGTCCGCGAAGAACGGGTCCCGGCCGCCGAGGATGGCGTCCGCCGTCGTGATGCCCGAGCGCGCGGCCTTGTCGATGCCGATGCCCCGGGCCCGGGTCGTGTCGCCCGTGAGGTACAGGCCCTCGATCCCGCGGACGACCGTGTCCGGACGCGCCGCGCCGACCTGGCCGGGCTTGCAGATGACGCCGTAGGTGTTCACCACGTGCGGCTTCTTCCAGAGCGCCCCCTTGGCCGCCGGCATCATGTCCTCGATGTCCTCCCAGAGCTCCGCGAACTTGCGGTCGTAGTAGCCCTTGTCGCCGTAGTGCTTCGTCGCGTCGAAGGCCGCACCAACGCACGTGAGGTACTCGCCCTTGGGCGAGACGGTCTCGTCGTAGCCCGTGAAGCAGAGCGTGTAGCCGGGCAGGCCGGCGCGCGGCGTCGTGAAGAACGAGGCCATCTCGAGCGTCGAGGAGGCGATGACGGGCTCCTCCGCCGCGATCCAGTAGCCGAACCAGCAGGCCTTGTTCTTGTCCGCGGCGAGGCCCTCGACCCGGTGCTTGAAGTCCCAGGGGAGCACACCGTCGGCGAAGAGCTTCGTCATGTCCCAGACGGGGGCGTTGACGACGACTTCGGCAGCCTCGAGCTCATCGCCCCCGGCGAGGCGCACGCCCTTGACGGCCCCGTCGCGGACGACGACCTCCTCGACGGTCGCGCCCGTCGTGACCTCGCCGCCCCGTGCACGAATCGCGTCGGCCATGCGGACCCACAGCGCGTCCCAGCCGCCCATGGGCCAGAAGGAGTAGCCGGCGGTGCGCTTGCGCTCGTAGTGCAGCTTGCGGATGAAGAGGTTCTCCGAGGCCGAGTGCTCCCACGGCTCGAGCGTGATCTGCTCGAGGACGCTGATCGCCTCCCACACCTCGTAGACGCCCTCGTCGGAGGTGTACCGGCTCATCCACTCCCGCAGGGAGAGGTGGTCGAGGTTGTCGATGTCGTCGAACGAGAGCTCCTTGAGCGCCTCGATGCACCGCTTGAGGCCTTGCTTCGCGGAGCCGGAGTAGCGGTCCTGGATCGGGATCCAGTGGCCGTGCTCGTCGTCCCAGAACGGCATGGAGTCCGAGCGCGCGGAGTGCGTGAGGTCGACGCCGATGAGCTCGCAGGCCCGCGTGAGCGAGTCCCCGGGGTCCTCCACGAGGTGGGAGCTCAAGCCGATCTGGTGCCCGCGGAACCGGTGCTCCATCGCGCGGCCGCCGAGGTACGGGTGCTTCTCGACGATGGCGACCCTCTTGCCCCGCTCGGCCAGGATGGCTCCGCAGACGAGGCCGGCCGTGCCGGCCCCAACGATGACGACGTCGTAGCTCATTGGGTACGAACCTAACCGCGTCGTGCCGCAAAATCAACCAACCGGTTGGTGTAACGTCAGGCGCATGCGCACAACCCTCGGCGCCCCTGGGCGCATCATGCCGCCCGCCCGCAAGGCCGTGGAGCTGGCCCAGCGGGCGGAACGCGACGGCTTCGACGCCGTCTGGTGGCCCTCCCACCTGATGGGCTGGACCCCGGACTCCGTCTGGGACGAGGAGCTCACTCCCCTCGCCGCCTTCCAGTCGAGCCCGCACCTCTACTGGGATCCGCTCGTGATGATGGGCGCCGCCGGCGCGGCGACGGAGACGATCGACGTGGGGGTCTGCGTGACGGACACGATCATCCACCACCCCGCCGTCCTCGCCCAGACGGCCCTTACCGCGGACCACCTCGCCCAGGGCCGCGCGATCCTCGGGCTCGGCTCGGGCGAGCGCATGAACGTCACGCCCTACGGGATGACCTGGGAGAAGCCCGTCGGCCGCCTCGAGGAGGCCCTGCGGATCATCCGGATGCTGTGGGCGACGGACAAGCCCATGTCCTTCGAGGGCAAGTTCTTCCGCCTGGAGGACGCCGTGCTGGGGCTCGAGCCGTACAACGGCATTCCGCCGCGCATCTGGCTGGCGGCCCACGGGCCGCGGATGCTCGGCATCGTCGGGCGCCTCGCCGACGGCTGGCTCCCGACGAACATCCCCGTCGAGGCATACGCGGAGAAGCTCGGGAAGATCCGGGAGAGCGCCGAGGCGGCCGACCGCGACCCCGACGCGATCGTCCCGTCCATGCTCGCCTACGTCCTCTGCGCCCCGGACGAGGAGGCGCTCGACCGCATGTGCGAGTCGCTGCTGCTGCGCCTGCTGTTCGCCGCCGTCGACCTCTCGCCCGAGACGTACGCGCGTCACGGCACGAGCTCGCCGTTCGAGGGCGGGACGGGCTTCCACTCGTTCATGCCGACGACGGTCTCCCGTGCGGAGGCCGAGCGGATCGCGAGCCACATCACCCCGGGCATCATCAAGGAGCACACGCTCTGCGGGACGCCGGCGCAGATCGCTGAGAAGATCCGCGCGTACGAGCAGGCGGGGCTCCGGGACTGCGTGCTCTGGAACATCACCGCGTTCGGAGATCCCGACCTCTCCGTCTGGTCGTTCAAGGCGATGAACGAGGTCAAGGCCCTGCTCGACGGCGTGCCGGCGTGACCCTGCGACCGCTCGAGGGCCGGGTCGCGCTCGTGACGGGCTCGAGCCGCGGGATCGGGCGCGAGATCGCGCTTGCCCTGGGCCGGGCCGGCGCCGCCGTGGGCGTCAACTACCGGCGTGGCGCCGAGGAAGCCGGCGAGGTCGTCGCCGAGCTCGTGGCCGGCGGCGGCCGGGCCGTCGCCCTGCAGGCCTCGGTCTCCGACGGCGCAGACGTCGACCGGCTCGCCGACGAGGCGGTCGCCGCCCTCGGCCCGGTCGACCTGCTCGTCCTGAACGCCGGCATCGCCTCGCGCGGCCTTCCCATCGCGGACACGGACCCGGATGAGGTCGTCCGCGTCGTCTACACGCACGCGATCAATGCCCATCGGCTCACCTCGCGTCTGCTGCCGGGCCTGCGGGCGGCAGCCCGCGGTGACGTGGTCGCCATCTCCTCCTCGGAGGTCTCCGCCATGCGCCCGGGCGGCGCGCCGTACACCATGGGCAAGGCCGCGCTCGAGGCGCTGGCCTTCACGCTGGCCAACGAGGAGGCGCACAACGGCATCCGCGTGAACGTCGTCGCCCCCGGCCTCGTCGTCACGGACATGGGCGCGAAGCTCGTGAAGGCGAAGCTCGGCCTCGACGACATGGCCGCGCTCGACGCCGAGCAGCCGTTCGGTCGGGTCACCCGCCCGTCAGACATCGCGAACGCGGTGCTGTTCCTCACCTCCCCCGGCGCCGCGATGGTCACGGGGCAGCGCATCGTCGTCGACGGCGCCGTCTCCGCGTCCCTGGAGGGCTAGTCGATCGGCGTCCCGTCGAGCTTCACCGGCGCGAAGGCCGCGAGGCTCACGGTCTCCTCCACGAGGGAGACGCGGGGCTCCCACGCGCCCGAGGTGCGCCGCCGCCGGATCTCCTCGAGGACGTCGCCCACGTCGCCCGAGAGCCGGTAGACCGCCAGCCACCGGCGCAGCGGTGGGGCGGCACCGGCCGCCTGGACCTCCATCGCGCGGTACCGCTGCACGCCCGTCACCCCCGGAACCGCGAGGACGTCGGCGACGTGGCGCTCGTACCACGCGGCGAACGAGGCCTCCCCGCCCTCCACGTGGTCGACCTGGGCGACCAGGACCCTGCGCCCGTCGCCGCCACGGGCCGCCGCCAGCTGGGTGCGGACGTCGTGGGCGTCGTAGACCGTGCGCAGCCGGCGGATCCTGCCGTCGGGCTCGAAGTCGAAGACGTCGACCGCGTCGAAGCCGATCGCCTCCCCGCCCGCCAGACGGCCTGTGAACCGGATCTCGACGGTCGCCGTGCCGGCCGCGTGCACCACTCGAACCGGGTCGTCGTGGTGCTCGGGGTAGTGCTCCAGGGCCTTCCGCAGGTACGCGGCGACCTGGCTCGGCCCCGTGCGGGGCTCGATCCCCGGTGCGAGGAGCACCCCGTCGTCCGCGAACAGCGCGCCCACGTCCTCCAGGCGATCCTCGTTGAGGCCGTCGAAGTAGGCGTTGACCGTGCGGGGTTGCTCGCTGTCCATGCGGGAGGCGCGATGATAGCATCACGACCAACCGATCGTTTGGTATCCCAGGAGGGTCATCCATGAGCTCCACCCACGTCACCGGCTTCTTCCACGCGGGCGTCACCGTCCGCGACATGGACGCCGCCCTGCGGTTCTACCGGGACGGGCTCGGGCTCGAGGCCTACAACGACTACGTGACGGGCGGCGCCCATGCTCGGCGGATCTGGGGCTTCGAGCCGGGGAACGTGAAGGTCGTCTTCCTCCGGGTCCCGGGCAGCGACGCGGTCGTCGAGCTCTTCGAGTTCCCCGACGTCGAGCGGCACGGCGCCTCGGCGCGGCCCTGCGACTACGGCGCGGGGCACTTCTGCCTCTACGTGGACGACGCCGACGCCCTGCACGCGCGGATGACGGACCTCGGCTTCACCTCGCGCGCCGGCTCGGTCACGACGGTGGAGGAGGGCCAGCATGCGGGAACGAAGGTCGCCTACCTCATCGACCCCGACGGCTACCACGTCGAGATCTACCAGCCGCCCGTCGCCTGACGGCGGCGCGGGGCCGGGTCAGTAGCGCCAGCCGAACCCGTCGAGCTTGCGGCCGAGGATGTCCTCCACGACCGTGAGCCCGGCTCGCGCCGCGCGATCGACGCCGATACCGCGTGAGCGGAAGGTCTCCGAGGCGAAGTAGAGCCCCTTGACGTTCGGCGCCCGCCAGTGCGGCCGGAACGTCCCGACGAGCCCGGGCTTCTGGATGACCCCGAACGACGGGTCGTGCACGAGGTGGCGCCGCCGCCAGTACGTCCCCTGCAGCCCGGGATACATCTCCTTGAGGTCCTCTTCGAAGAGCTCGAACTGGCGGGTGAGGTAGCCGACGTCCTTCGCCTTGTCGCCGGGGATGATGCCGCCGGCGACGACGAGGTTCACCCCCGGGGGCGCGCTCGTCGGGTCCATCGCGGACTGGTTGAACATGAAGCCCGGCACCTTCGCCCGCGGTGTCTCGAGCCAGGTCGCCAGCTCGCGCTCGGAGGCGACGTGCACGTCCTCGCGGGTGGCCATGTAGAGGCCGAGCCAGGAGATGCGCAGGTGGTCCTGGGCGAGGAAGCGGATCTGCGCCGTGTACCAGTCCGGCAGGGCGGACTCGGGGACGACGCGGAGCACGTTCCACACGGGCAGGGTCGAGATGACGCAGTCGGCCTCGAGGACCTCGCCCTCGAGGAACTCGTTCGGCATGACCTTCGCCCCGCCGAGCACCACGCCCTGCACGGCCTCGCCCTCGATGACCACGGAGTCGACGGGGGTCCGCATGCGCAGGTCGCCACCGTGCTCGACGACGGCGTCGCGCAGGTCCTCGAAGAGGCCGTCCCACCCCTGGCCGGGCCAGAACGAGTAGCCCGCCACGTGGGCCTCCTCGTAGTGCATCTTGCGGGCGAAGAGGTTCTCCGAGGCCGAGTGGTCGTACCACTCCTCCGTCATGCACTCGAGGACCGCGAGGAACTCCCAGAGGTCGATGACGCCCTGGTCCTGCGTGTGCAGCTCGAGCCACTCGCGCAGCGGCCGGTCGTCCCACCGCTCGAGCTCCTCGTAAGAGGTCCGCATGAGCGCACCGATGACCTTCTTGAGCTCCTCCTTGCCGCCCGCGTAGCGATCGCGGATCGACCCCCAGGTGAGCGTCCCGTGGTCCCAGACGACCATGTCGGACGACTTCGCGCCGTGGATGAGCTCCTTGCCGACGTGCTCGAAGACCTTCGTGATGCCCGAGCCGGTGTCCTCGAGCAGGTGGCCGCCGAGGTTGAGCTTGAAGCCCTCCTCCGGCACGGCCATCCCGCGGCCGCCGAGGTGGGACCCGGCCTCGCAGAGGACGACGGACTTGCCCTCCTTCGCCAGCAGCGCGGCGCAGGTGAGGCCCGCCGCGCCGGCGCCGATGACGACGACGTCGGTCCTAGCCATCGTGCTGCACCCGCAGCTCGGCGAGCCCGCGCGCCGCGAGGCTCGACGACCACGAGGCTTCCGGCGCGCCCTCCGCGAGGCGCAGTCCCGCGAGACGCTCGACGATGCGGGCGACCGCGATCCGCATCTCCATGCGGGCGAGCATCGCCCCGATGCAGGCGTGCAGCCCCTTGCCGAAGGCGAGGTGCGGGTTCGGGCTCCGGCTGGGATCGAAGGTGTCCGGGTGGGAGAACCGCCGCGGGTCGCGGTTGGCCGCTGCGAGCACGAGCAGCACCCGTTCCCCCTTCGCGATGGCCCGTCCGCGGATCTCGAGGTCCTCGACGACCCAGCGGTGAAGGACCTTGATCGGCCCTTCAACGCGCAGGACCTCCTCGACGACCCGGGAGCTCGCGCCCGGGTCCCGCCGCACCAGCTCGAGCTCCGCGGGGTGCTCGATGAGCAGCTTGACGGCCGTCGTGATGGAGGTCGTCGTCGTCTCGTGCCCCGCGAAGAGCATGAGAGCGCACATGGAGCAGATCTCGCTGTCCGTGAGCCCGTCGGCCGAGCCGTCGCCGGCGACGAGGATCGAGACCATGTCCGCCCCGGGGTTCGCCCGGGCGCGCTCGATGAGCGCGGCGAAGTAGTCGAACATCTCCCCGATGGACCGCTCGGCGGGCGCGTGGCGGTCACCGCGCGACTCCCCACCTGCACCGAAGGCGACGAGCGCGAGGTCACGCGACCACGCCTTGAAGCGGGCGGCGTCCTCGGACGGCGCCCCGATGATCTCCGCGATGATCGTCGCGGGCAGCGGGAACGCGAAGCCGGCGACGATGTCCTGCTCGCCCGAGGCGATGAACGCGTCGAGGCACTCGTCGACGAGCTCGCGGATGCGGTCCTCCATCGCCGCGATCGTCCGCGGTTGGAACGCGCCGGCCGCCAGACGACGCAGGCGGGTGTGCTGCGGCGGGTCGGAGACCACCATCCAGTCGGCGATCTGCGCCATGACCCCGCCCGCCCTCGTGCGGTTCTCGGCCGACAGCGCCGCCAGCAGCGGGCGAACGCGGTCCGAGCTGAGCGCGGGGTGGCCCAGGGCGTCCACGACGTCCTCGTAGCGCGTCACGAGCCACCCGCGGTGCGCGGCGCTCCAGTGGACCGGGGCCTCCTCGCGAAGCGCGGCCAGGAAGGGGTAGGGATCGTGGTTGACCTCGGGGTCCAGCAGGTCGTCGCGCAGGGCGCCTTCGGTGCTCATGGCTGCTCCGCACCGCGGTCGCGCGGGAGCCGGGGGCTCACAGCGCCAGGCCCGCGTCGGCGCCGGCGTTGATCGCGTGGACGAAGTCGGCGGGAGCGGAGGCGTCGCCGAGGACGACGACCTCCGCGGCGTCGTCGAGCGTGTCGGCCAGGGCCGAGCCGCGCGGGCGCCACCCGAGCGCGAGCGCGACGTGGTCGGCCTCGATCACGTGCACGTCCCGGGCGGCGTCCTCGTAGAGCACGTGGTCGCGCTCGACGGCGACGACCTTCGCTCGGGTGAGCGTGACGACGCCGTCCGCTCGGAGCGTCTTGAGCAGCTGCCGGCGGGTGATGGCCTCGATGCCGAAGCCGATCCCGCCGCGCAGCTCGACGATGGTCACCTCGGCGCCGGCGGCACGCACCACCTCCGCCGTCTCGCATCCCGTGGCGCTCCCGCCGACGACCACGACGCGGTCCCCCGGCCCGACGGCAACGTCGCCGCGCAGCAGCGCGAGCGCGTCGTGCACGTGCGCGGCGCCCAGGCCGGGGATCGGTGGGATGAGCGGCTCGGCGCCCGTCGCGACGAGCACGACGTCCGGCGCCTCGGTGGCCACGACGCCCGCGTCGACGTCCACGCCGAGGTGCGGCTCGACCCCGAGTTCGACGAGGCGACGGGCCTGGAAGTCGCGGAACCGGAGGACCTCGCGCTTAGAGGGGGCGAGGCCCGCGACCTCGAGCTTGCCGCCGAGGACCTCGTCGCGCTCCCAGATGCTGACCTGATGGCCGCGGAGCCGGGCGATGCGCGCGGCCTCCATGCCGGCCGGCCCGCTGCCGACGACCATCACGCGCCGGGGGAACGGCGTCGGCTTGAGGACCCAGCTCAGCTCGCGCCCGGCCTCGGGGTTGACCGCGCAGCGCGCGTGCTCCCCCCGGCCGACGAGGTCGACGCAGGCGTTGCAGGCGATGCACGGCCGGACCTCGCCGAGCCGGCCCTCGCGCACCTTGTCCGGCCAGTCGGGCTCGGCGATGAGCCCGCGACCGAGGCAGATGAGGTCCGCCTGGCCGCTCGCGACCACGCGGGCGGCGAGCTCGGGGTCGTCGAGGCGGCCGACGGCCATGACCGGGACGTCCACGGCGGCCTTCACCGCGGCCGCCAAGGACACCAGGTGGCCCCGGGGGACGTGCATGGGGGCGAGCGTCACGTGCAGCGTGTGCCACGTCCCGGCCGAGACGGAGAACGCGGCGACGCCGTCGGCCTCGAGGGAGCGGCTGACCGCGACGGCGTCCTCGACCCCGAGCCCGCCCGGGGTCGCGTCGTCGCCGTTGATGCGCCACACGAGCGGAACGCGATCGCCGCCGACGGCCACGATCGCCCGGGCGACCTCGCGCGAGAACCGGGCGCGACCCTCGAGGTCACCGCCGTACTCGTCGTCGCGCTGGTTGTCGAGCGGGGAGAGGAAGTTCGAGGGCAGGTAGCCGTGCGCGCCGTGGACCTCGACGAAGGCGAAGCCCGCCTCGGCCGCGAGCTCGGCGGCCCGCGCGTAGTCCTCGACGATGGCCGCGATCTCCGCCTGATCGAGCACGTGGGGCACGGGCGCCTTCGAGTTCAACGGGACGGGCGACGGAGCGACGGACGGGCCCGCGACGACCTGGCGCCCCGGGTGCATGAGCTGGACCCCGACCGTCACGTCGTACGGACGGAGCGCGTCGACGAGGCGCCGGAGCCCGGGCAGGTACTCCGGCCCGGAGATCTTCGGCTCGGGACCCACCGTGTCGGCGGAGACGAGGCAGCCCTCGACCGTGATGGTGCCGACCCCGCCACGAGCGCGCCGGACGTAGTAGGCGATCGTCTCGTCCGTGATGTGCCCGCCCGCGTCGAGGCAGGTCCCCATCGGCGCCATCACGAGCCGGTTGCGCAGGGTCAGGTGGCCGAGCGCGAGCGGCTCGAAGAGCACGCCCGTCCCGGCCGCGGCAAGGGGCGTCGCGGTTCGGGGCATGGCGGGCCTCAGGCCAGCCGCACGAGCGGCTCGCCCTCGCTGACGGCCTGGCCCTCGGCGCACAGCAACTCGGCGACGACACCGCCGACCTCGGCCTCGACGGGCATCTCCATCTTCATCGACTCGAGGATCGCGACCGTGTCGCCCTCCCCCACCTGGTCGCCGACCTTGACCTCGTAGGTCCAGACCGTGCCGGTGATGTGCGCGTCGACCGTGGCCATCAGTGGCCCTTCGTCGTGACGCGCGGGCGGCTGCCCCAGGCGAACTCGATCGCCTCGGCGATGACCTGCCGCGTCTCGCAGGGGTGGATGACGTCGTCGAGGATGATGTTGGCTGCGGCCTCCCAGGGCTGGGATTCCTCCGCCCACTCGGCTTCGAGCTCGGCGGCCAGCGCGTCCCGGGCCTCGAGGCCCTCCTCGGCCTCGAGCCGGTCGAGCTTGCGACGGTGGACCGTCCGCACGCCCGTGTCGGGCGCCATGAAGCCCATGCGGGCCGTCGGCCACGCGACGAGGAGGTCGGGGTGGACCGGCCGGCCGCCGAGGGCGATGTGCCCGCCGCCGTAGGCCTTCCGGACGATGACGGCCACCTTCGGCACGTTCGCCCGGGCGAGCGCCGCGGCCAGCCGCTCGTAGCAGCCGAGGATCCCGCCGCGCTCGGCTTCCGTGCCGATCATGAGCCCCGGGACGTCCTGCAGGAAGACGAGCGGGATGTTGAAGGTGTCGCAGAGCTCGACGAAGCGGAGCTCCTTCGTCAGCGCCGCCACGTCGAGGACCCCGGCGCGCTGGAGCGGCTGGCTCGCCACGACGCCGACCGGCTGCCCCTCGATGCGCGCGAGGGCGCAGATGAGGCTGCGGCCGAACCGCTCCCCCCAATGGAAGAGCGAGTCGGCGTCGACGATGGCCTCGAGCACCTTCCGCATGTCGTAGCCGCGACGCGGTTCGTCGGGCACGAGCGTCGCGAGCTCCGCCGGGTCACGCGCGGGAGGCGCGGGCGGGGCGATGGGCGCGGGGAGGTCCGACGCGTCGGGGACGTAGCCGAGGAAGCGCTTGATGGTGTCGATGGCCTCCTGCTCCTCGTCGACGACGACGTGGGCGCTGCCGCTCGTCTCGTGCGCCACCTTCGGGCCTCCGAGCTCCTCGCCCGTGACGTCCTCGCCGATCGCGCCCAGGATCACAGGTGGGCCCGAGAGGGCGATGGCCGAGTCGCGCTTCATGACGACGAGGTCCGCGATGGCCGCGTGGAGCGCGGCGTCCCCGTAGCTCGGCCCGAGCACCGCGGTGATGCGCGGCACCGACGGCGAGCCGGGCGGGGACTGGAGGAACGTCGTGAAGTCGAACGGGACGCCGGAGAAGCGCCACCCGAGCAGGTCCGGGAGGCGCCCGCCGTCGTTGTCGGAGAGGAAGATGATCGGGAAGCCGCTCGTGCCCGCCCACTCGGCCACCCGGTTCTGCTTGCGCATGTTCACCGGGGCGGTCGTGCCCGCGAGGACCGTCGCGTCGATCGCGACGACGGCGACCTTGCGGCCCCCGACCTTCGCGAGTCCCGTCACGATCGCGTCACCGGGCGAGGGGACCTCGCGGCGGATCTCGGGGAGCGCGTGCATGCCGATCTCGCGCCACGTGCCCGCGTCGATGAGCATGTCGATGCGTGCGCGGGCCGTCAGCCGGCCGGTCGCCTCGTGCCGCGCGATCTTCTCGGGCCCACCCATGGCGAGGGCTTCGGCGCGGCGCCGGGCGAGCTCCTCGAGGGGGGTCGCGGGAAGCGTCGCGGGGGCTGCGTTCGGGGCGGTTTCGGTCACGGGGGACCTTCCATTGCGGTCGGCGATCGGCTGGACGAGCATCGGTGGGGACCCTACACGAAGTTCAAACAAGCGTTTGGTTTTTTATTCGAGCCCGCGTCGCCCTCGGCGCGTGGCCACCAGACGTTTGGTGCTTCCGCTGGAACCGCTGGTAGTGTCTGCGCCTTCCAGGCGGAGATCCGCCGGGCGAACGAGGAAGGAAGCGACGTGGTGGAACCCAAGGCCAGCGGCCGGGGCACCGGCCGGGCCCGGAAGTCGCCGGCGAAGGCCAGGCGCGCCCCCGCGAACAAGGGGACGGGCGCACGACGCGACCAGGAGGTGCTCGAAGCCGCCACGAAGGTCTTCCACGCGCGCGGCTACGCCGACGCCTCCGTGCAGGACATCGCCGACGAGCTCGGCATCCTCAAGGGCAGCCTCTACCACTACATCGACTCGAAGGAGGAGCTGCTCTTCCGGCTCCTCGACGAGTCGCACCAGGAGGTGGCGGCGATCCTCGAGGAGGTCCTCGCGATCGAGGGCCTCGAGCCGCTGGAGCGCCTGCGCCTCTACGTCACGCGCCAGGTCGAGTACACGAGCAAGAACCTCGCGAAGATGGCGATCTACTACCACGACGTCGACCAGCTCTCCGAGGAGCGGCGCAAGGAGGTCCTGCGCAACCGCAGGACCCACGAGCGCTTCGTCGCCAGCTTGATCGCCGAGGCGCAGGAGCGCGGCGAAGTGCCTGCCGACCTCGACCCCGCGCTGACCACGAACTACCTCTTCGGCTCGATGATCTGGGTCTACCGGTGGTACAGGCCCGGCGGCAAGCTGCGGCCCCAGCAGGTCGCCGCGACGTGCGCCGACTTCATCATGGGGGGCCTCACCGCCCCGCGGTGAGGCCTGCGGTCCCCGGCGCGGTCAGCTCACCGCGCCGTGCTCGGCGAAGCCCCGGCCCGTCTTCCGGCCGAGGTGCCCGCCCTGCACGAGCACCCGGAGGTTCTGCGGGGCCAGGAAGCGCTCGCCGTACTGCTCGCGCATGTTGTCCGCGACGTGCAGCGTCGTGTCGAGGCCCGAGAAGTCCATCGTGGCCAGGGGCCCCATGGCGTGGTTGAACGCCTTGACGCACGCGAGGTCCACGTCCTCCGCCGTCGCGATGCCCTCCTCGACGATGCGCATCGCCTCGAGCCCGAGGGCGACGATGAGCCGGGAGGTGATGAACCCGGGCGTGTCCTTCTGGCAGACGACCGTGCGGCGGTTGCAGCGCCCGGCGACCCACAGGGCCGTCTCGAGCGTCGCGTCGGAGGTCTGGACGCCGCGCACGAGCTCCACGAGGTCCATCAGCGGCGGCGGGTTGAACCAGTGCGAGCCGATGACGCGGTCGGGCCGGCCCGTGGCCGACGCGAGCAGCGAGATGGAGAACTGCGAGGTGTTCGACGCGAGGACGACGTCCGGGCGGCACGCCGCGTCGAGGGCCGCGAGCACGCTCCGCTTGACGTCGAGGTCCTCGACGACGGTCTCGATCGCGTGGTCCGCCGTGGCGGCGCTCGCGGTCAGGTCCGTCGAGGTCCCCACGCGCGCGAGAGCCGCGTCCGCGTCCTCCTGCGTGAGCTTCCCGGACGCGACGAAGCGCTTGAGGCTCTTGGCGATGCGCGCCGTCGTCCGCGAGAGCGCGTCCTCCGAGACGTCCACGACGGTGACGTCGAGGCCGGCGGTGGCGAGCACCTGGGCGATCCCGCTGCCCATGATGCCCCCGCCCACGACCACGACGCGCTGGATGGTGCTCACGAACCGTCCTCCCATCCGCCGTCGACGGCCTTATAGGGCCGCGCGACCTCCACGAGGGTGCCGTGCGTCGACTCCGGGAGCACCCAGTTCCACCGCTGCCACGGCATGGACGGGTCCTGGTTCGTCTCCGCGCTCACGCTGATGCCCTGCTCGGCCAGGCGGCGCGAGACGTCCTCGGGGTCGTCCGCC
This sequence comes from Solirubrobacterales bacterium, assembly GCA_025964065.1. Classification (GTDB taxonomy): domain Bacteria; phylum Actinomycetota; class Thermoleophilia; order Solirubrobacterales; family Solirubrobacteraceae; genus Paraconexibacter. The sequence goes on from JAOPZO010000121.1 coordinate 13,048, forward strand.
GTGAAGCAGATGTGGTGCACGTGCTCGCCGCGCTTGGCCAGGCGGCGCCCCAGAGGGGAGTCGCGGGCGGGCTCCATGAGCTGGATCTCCGCTCCGTGGTTGGCGACGAAGGTGGCCCAGCGCATGCGGTCCTCACCGCCCTCGAAGTCCTCGTAGCGGACGAGCCGCTCCTCGAGCTGCGCGGGATCGACGACGGACAGGATCTTCGTCCAGTCGTCGACGGCCTTGTCGAGGTCCTCGACCAGCAGGCAGACGTGGGCGAACGGGCCGCTCGGCATCAGGGGTGCTCCTTCGTTGGGGTGCAGCAGGCAAGGGTGCGCATGGCGGTCAGAGGCCCATGGAGCGGCCGACGATCTCCTTCATGATCTCCGTCGTCCCGCCGTAGATCCGCTGCACACGGGCGTCCCGCCACATGCGCGCGATCTCGTACTCCTCCATGTAGCCGTAGCCGCCGTGGAGCTGGAGGCAGAGGTCGATGACCCGCCACTGGAGCTCCGTCGTCCAGTACTTCGCCCCGGCTGCTTCGTCGGCCGTGAGGGTGTGGTCGACGGCGGCCTCGATGCAGCGGTCGACGTACACGCGGGCGACGGCGACCTCCGTCGCGGCCTCCGCGAGCGAGAAGCGGTTGGCCTGGAAGGAGCCGATCGGCGTGCCGAAGGCGTTGCGGCCCCGGACGTACTCGAGCGTGATCGCCAGCGCGCGCTCGGCGCTCGCGACGGCCGTCACCGCGATGGAGAGCCGCTCCTGCGGGAGGTTCTTCATGAGCATCTGCAGGCCGCGACCGGCCTCGCCGACGAGGTGCTCCGGGGCGACGGTGACGTCGTCGAAGAAGAGCTCGGCGGTGTCCTGCGCCTTGCGCCCGACCTTGTCGAGCTTGCGCCCTCGGGTGAAGCCGTCCGCGCCCGCCTCGACGGCGAAGAGGCCCATGCCCTTGACCCCGTCGCGGACGATGCGGGCGGCCACGAGCACGAGGTCCGCCTGGATGCCGCTGGTGACGAAGGTCTTCGAGCCCGTGAGCGACCAGTGGTCCCCCCGCCAGGTCGCGGTGGAGGCGATGGCCCGCAGATCCGAGCCCGTGCCCGGCTCGGACATGGCGATCGCCGGGACGATGTCGCCGGAGGTCACTCCCGGCATCCACGCCTGCCGCTGCTCATCCGTCGTGAGCTCGAGCAGGTAGGGCGCGACGATGTCGTTGACAAGCGCGAAGCCGTCCCCGGCGGCGCCCGTGGTGGCGGCCTCCTCGTCGATGACGACGTTGAAGCGGAAGTCGTCGATGCCCGCGCCGCCGAGCTCCTCGGGCGCCTGGAAGGCGACGAAGCCCTGCGCCGCGGCCTTGCGCCAGAAGGCGCGGTCGATGATGCCGTTCGCCTCCCACTCCTCCGTCCGGGGCACGGCCTCCTTCATGAGGAAGCCGCGCACGGACTCGCGGAAGGCGTCGTGCTCGGGCTCGAAGACGGTGCGGCGCATGCCGGGCCTCAGACCCGCTGGATGAGGGTGCCGGTGCCGAGCCCGCCGCCGCAGCACATGGTCACAAGGCCGAGCTCCTTGTCGTCGTCCTCGAGCTCGTGCAGCAGCGTCGTGAGCAGCCGCGCGCCCGTGGAGCCGAGCGGGTGGCCGAGGGCCATCGCCCCGCCGCGCGGGTTCACCCGGGCCATGTCCGGGTCGAGCTCGCGGCGCCACGCGGCGACGACGGACGCGAACGCCTCGTTGATCTCGATGTAGTCGATGTCGTCCATCGTCATCCCGTTGCGCTCGAGGACGAGCCGGGTGGCCGGGATCGGGCCCTCGAGCATCTTCACGGGGTCGCAGCCGACGGAGACCTGGTCGAGGATCCGGGCGCGGGGCTCGAGCCCGAGGGCGTCGGCCTTCTCCCGGCTCATGAGCAGGACGGCCGCGGCACCGTCGGAGATCTGCGAGGCGCTGCCCGCGGTGATGACGCCGTCGGGCTTGAAGGCCGGCTTGAGCTTCG
>JAOPZO010000467.1 GCA_025964065.1 Solirubrobacterales bacterium
GGTCGGCGCAGCGCGCGCTCGACCCGGACCCCCGACGCACCGCGCGGGAGCTGAGGGCGGCCAGCGAGCTGCTCGGGGAGCTCGCGCGCACGCGCCCGCAGGCCCCGATGACGTCGCTGAACCGGCCCATCGGCCCGAACCGGCGCTACGCGCTCGACCGGGCGGAGCTCGCGGGCGTGAAGGCGGCGGCGAAGGCCGCCGGGGGCACGGTGAACGACGCGGTCCTCGCGGTCGTGGCGGCCACCTTCGACCGGGTGCTCGAGCGCCCGCCCGGCGCGACGGCACCCGTCGCGCTCGTCCCCGTCTCCGTCCGGCGCCCGGGCGAGGAGGGTGGCAACCGCATCTCGACGGTGCTCGTCGACCTCCCGATCGGCCTCGCCTCCCCGGAGGAGCGCATCCGCGCCGTCCACGCGGCCACGCAGCGGCTGAAGGACTCCGCTGCGGTCCGCGCCGGCGCACTGCTCGTCGGCGCGACGGGCTGGGCGCCGCCCGTCGTCTCGGGAACCCTCGCGCGGGCGCTCGGCGGCGTCCGCGCGTTCAACGTCGTCGTGTCGAACGTCCCGGGGCCGCAGGTCCCGTTCTTCCTGAACGGCTCCCGGCTCCTGGCTGCGCACCCCGCCGTCCCGCTCAACCCCGGGAACCAGGGCCTGACGTTCGGGGTGCTCTCCTACGACGGCGGCGTGCACTTCGGCCTCCTCGCCGACCGGGAGCTCGACCCGGCGCTGCCCGTGGTGGCCGCGGCGCTCCGCGATGCGCTCGACGAGCTGCTGGGGACGGCCACGGGTTGATCCGAAACCTCCCAAAGCGCCGGCGGTTCGCTGGCCGACAGACCTTGCTTGGTCAGCACGATTGACCTATAGCGTCGCGCCATTCTTCGTCGGCCCCAAGGGAGGTGTCGGCGGACCAGGCAGTCCGATCCCCAGGAGGGACCCTTGAAGCTCCACACCCCAGTGGCACTGGCGCTCGCCGTCGGTGCGAGCGCCGCGTTGGCGCCGAGTGCGCACGCGCAGTCGCCGAGTGCGCTTCGCATGACGGTCAGCGGCGTCCCCGAGACCATCCAGGCCGGCGACGCGTTCACGCTGCGCACCACGGTCACGAACTCCGGTTCGAAGACCGCTCACGCCCCGCGCTACTTCGTCGGGCTGACGCGCGGCACGAAGGCGACCTCGACCTTCAAGCGCCTCGCGACCCGCAACCTGCCCCCGTACCGGGCGAAGCGGAAGCAGACCACCACGCTCCGGGTGCGCATCCGCCCCGACAGCTCCGGGACGTACCGGCTCGTGATCTGCGGGACGCAGAACGGCCGCAGGGCGCGCTGCCTGCTCCTCTCGCGCATCAACGTCACGAAGCGGCCCGTCACCCCCGCGACGCCCAACGCTCCCGGCACGCCCGCGACCCCGGCGACGCCCGCGAGCCCCGCGCTCCCGCTCGACAAGCAGCTCACGAACGCCATCTCGGCCTCCGAGCTGCTCGAGCACACGAACGCGTTCGCCGACATCGCGGAGCGCCCGGGCAACAACGGCAACCGCGCCGCGAGCACCCAGGGCTACGACGACTCCGTCGCGTACGTCGTCAACCGCCTCGCGCGGGCAGGCTACGAGCCGCGCATCGACCGCTTCGAGTTCGTGGTCTTCGCCGAGCAGGAGAAGCCGGTGCTGACGGTCTCGACCCCCGGTCCCGCCGTCGTCGACGCGGACTACACCTCCATGTCGTACTCGGGGGCCGGCGACACCGGCACCACGCCGGTCACGCCGGTCGATCTCGGCCCGACGCCGACGCCCGACGACGCGCCGCCCAGCACGAGCAACTCCGGGTGCGAGGCCGCCGACTTCGTCGGCTTCCCGGCGGGCACGATCGCGCTGATCAAGCGCGGGACGTGCGACTTCGCCGCCAAGGCGCAGAACGCGGCGACTGCCGGCGCAGCAGGCGTGATCATCTTCAACGAGGGTCAGCCCGGCCGTGAGGACCTCCTCAACGGCACGCTCGGTGGGCCGCTCAAGGGTGCGGACATCCCGGTCATCGGGACTACCGCCGCCCTGGGCGAGCAGCTCGCCACCGCCGGGAACCCGACGGCGCGCATCGTCTCCAGGTCCACGAACACCCCCGGCTCGTCGATGAACGTCCTCGCCGACACCCCGACGGGCGACGCGAGCAAGACGGTCGTCATCGGCTCCCACCTCGACTCGGTCGGCGAGGGCGCCGGCATCAACGACAACGGCTCGGGCTCGGCGTTCAACCTCGAGCTCGCGGAGCAGATGAGCAAGCTCGGCATCAAGCCGGCGAACCGCGTGCGGTTCGCCTTCTGGGGCGCCGAGGAGGCCGGGCTGATCGGCTCGACCGACTACATCACGAACACGACGCAGGAGGAGTTCGACCAGCTCGGGCTCAACCTGAACTTCGACATGCTCGCCTCGCCGAACCACGCACGGTTCATCTACGACGGCGACTTCTCGGATTCCCCGAAGCCGGCCGGGGCGTTCCTCGCGCCGGGCTCCGCCGACGTCGAGCAGGCCTTCAAGGCCGCGTTCGACGCCCAGGGTCTCGGGACGCTGCCGACCGGCTTCGACGGCCGCTCGGACTACAAGGCGTTCCAGGACAACGGGATCCCGGCCGGTGGCCTGTTCTCGGGTGCCGAGGACATCAAGACGGCCGAGGAGGCCGCGCTGTTCGGCGGCACCGCCGGGCTCGCGTTCGACCCGAACTACCACGGTGCGGGTGACGACCGCGACAACCTCGACGTCAAGGGCTTCGAGGAGATGGCCGACGCGGCCGCGCAGGTCTCGCTGAAGTACGCCACGGCTCCCGAGCTGCCGGCGAAGTACAGCGCGGCGTCCGCCGCGCGCAGCGACCGCAACGCCACGAGCCGCCGTGCGGCCGGTGGCGCGCGCGTCGGGGACGGCTTCACGCGGTAGCCCCCGGGCGGGCGGTACCGGTCCTCGGACCGGACCCGCATTGCCGCCGCCCCGTTGGATCGGCCCGGGGTCGGCCCCCGGCCGCCACCTTCCGCGCCGAAC
>JAOPZO010000153.1 GCA_025964065.1 Solirubrobacterales bacterium
CCCTTCGCCACGGCCCTGACCCTCCCGCTGCTCAAGCGCATGGGCCTGCCGGTCTCCGCCGACATGCTCCAGCACCTCCGCTTCGGCCGGGGGCTGGACAACCGCAAGCTCAAGGCGACGGGCTACCGCTACCGGTACACCACGCGCGAGACCGTCCTGAAGCTCCGGGAGCACCAGCGGCTCAGCCCGCTCACGCGCGGCCAGCGCGAGGGCTACCGCTACGAGGAGGAGGTCGAGGAGTTCCTGCGGCGCTCCCCGAGCGTCCGGCGCGTCGCGCAGCCCGCGCCGCGCGCGAATCTCGCCGCCGGGGAGGCGCCGCCGGCCGCCGCGTTGTAGACGCCGGCGAGGTCGGTGCGGACCGCGTGCTCGAGCACGCCGGCGATGTCGTCCTCGTGCAGGAACTGGTGCCGTGGGTCGAACCCGAGGATCGTCGGGATGAGCGGCAGGTCGAGGTAGCGCGTGTAGGAGGTGCGGACCGCCGGGCCGAGGCCGTTCGCGAAGCGGAGCGTCGTCACGACGGTGCCCGGGTTGCGCTCGGCGAACTCGCGGACCGCGGACTCCGCCTCGACGACGTCGCGCTCGATGCCGGTGCGGGCCGGCTTCGGGCGTCGCATCGCCTCGGTGAAGAACGCGGGGTCGTCCTGCTCGCACCCGTAGTAGCGGGCGGACGACTTGAAGACGACCTTCCTCACGCACGAGTCCGGGCCGCTGCAGGCCGCGAGGACGTTCATCGTGCCGATGACGTTGTTCTCGTGGGCGAGCCTCGGGCTCGTGACGATCGCGTCGGCCACGAGGCGCGTGTCGACGACCGTGTCGATCTCGGCGGCCTGGACGATGCGGCGGATGAGCGAGTGGTGGTCCTCGACGCGCACGAACTCCGTGCGCTCCAGGGCGACCTTCGGCGGGCGCTTGTCGACGCCGATGACCGTCTCGACGGCCGGGTCCTGCTCCAGTGCCTGGGCGAGGCGGCCGCCCCAGTAGGTCGAGAGGCCCGTGATGAGGATGCGCTTGGAGGTCACCCGAACCACACGCTGCGGCGCTTGCCGACCATGTCGAAGAGCTCCTCCTGGATCGTCGCCCGGATGTCGTGGGAGACGGTCTGCACGAGGCCCTTGTCCTCCCACGGCTCCTCTCCCATGTCGTCCGTGCGGACGGGCGGCAGGAAGCGGATCGTGAACTTCGCCGGGAGGTACATGAGCGCGGCGAGCGCGCCGAAGTGCGGGAAGGTCGGGGTCAGCGGCGTGTACGCGAGGCCCGTGAGCTTCTTCAGGAGGCCGAGCTGCGCGAAGACGGGCTGGCTCTCCTCGGCACCGACGACGGCGATCGGGACGATGGGCGCGCCGGCGCGCATCGCGGCCTCGACGAAGCCGCCGCGGCCGAAGCGGCGCAGGCGGTACCGGTCCTTGTAGAGCTTCTCGGTGCCCTTCGCGCCCTCGGGGAAGACGAGCACGAGCCGGCGCTCGTCGTGGAGCAGGCGGTGCACGTTGGCGGGGTGTGCCGCCACGCCGCCGATCTTCGGCAGCAGCATGGAGAAGCCCGGGTAGCCCTTGAAGAAGTGCTCCACCAGGACGCGGACGTCGCGGTGCTTCGGATGCTCGTCCCGGAGGGCCTTCATGATCATCATCGCGTCGGGCGGGAGCGCGCCGGAGTGGTTCGAGACGAGCAGCGCCGGACCGTCGTCGGGGACGTTCTCGAGCCCCTCGATCGTGCAGCGGAACCACAGGTGGTAGTAGAAGTCGACGAGCGTCTTGTCGAAGAGCGCGGAGAAGCGCTCCGAGCGCCCCCAGTCGTCGACGACGCGGTCCGGCTCGATGCCGGGGAGGAAGTCGCGGAGGTCCGGCTTGCTCGTGGCGACCTCGCCGGCGGGGCTCGTGGGGACGAGTGCGTCCGGGGTCTCGGCGACGTCGCGCAGGGCGGTGCGCCCGGGGGTGTCGGGCATCAGGCGGCCTGGCCGGTCCGGCGGGTCCGGCGCAGCGGCGCGACCGCGGCCTCGAGCTCGCGGGCGAGCGTCGGCCAGTCGGCCGCGGCGATGACGCCCTCCTCCTCCTCGACGACGTCCTGGTTCCAGGGGTGGGTGATCGTGGCCACGGTGATCCCGCGCTCGAGCGCGGCGATGATGTTGTGCGGGCTGTCGTCGATGAGGAGGTCGATCCCGATCTCCTCGCAGCGCGTGATCTTGTCGTAGGAGCAGTAGAGCTCGTCGTAGCGCAGGCCGATCTGGGAGAGCCACCGCTCCGTGGCGGCCTGGCAGTCCCGGGAGCGGTGCGAGGTGATGTGCACGAAATGACCGCTCTCGGCCCAGCGGTTGACGGCCTCGACAGCGCCGGGGTAGGGGCGGCCGGCGAGGATCGCGGGCTCGCAGTGGGTGGCGTCGATGACGCACTTCAGCTGCTCCTCCTTGAGCCGCGTGATGCCCCAGTCGTACTGCTCCTCGTAGGGCAGCTCGATCCCGAACCGCTGGCGCGCGGCGTCCGACAGGACGTCCCAGTAGTGGTGGAGGGTCGAGTCGATGTCGATGGCGATCTTCATGGGTCTCGCGGGTATCGTAGAGCGCCATGGCGACCGTCCGACCCGCTGCCCCCGAGGGGCCCGGACCCTACGGCCCGGTGGGTCGTTCGCCCTGGCTCGACATCGTTTGGAGCGCCCATCAGCGCTGGGTCACCGTGGCGGGCCGGCCCGTGAACGTCTGCGAGATCGGGCCGGAGGACGGCGACCCGCTCGTCTTCGTCCACGGTCTCTCCGGTTCCTGGCAGAACTGGCTCGAGAACCTGCCCGTCCTCGCCGAGGCGGGCTTCCGCTGCATCGCCCCGGACCTCCCGGGCTTCGGGCAGTCCCCGATGCCGGCCGAGAAGATCACGATCACCCGGTACGGCGAGCTCCTGGACGAGCTGCTCGAGACCCTCGGGATCGACGCCGCCGTCATCGTCGGGAACTCCATGGGCGGGTTCATCGCGGCGGAGGTCGCGATCCGCTTCCCGCAGCGCGTCGAACGCCTCGTGCTCGTGTCGGCCGCGGGCCTCAGCATCGAGGACCTCCGCAACGACAGGGGCCAGGCGATCCTCGAGCGCCTCGACTTCGTGCTCTCCGCCTACGCGGGCTGGTTCGCGTCGAAGTCCGCGTTCGTCGCGCGCCGCGAGCGGCTGCGCCGCGCAGCGTTCTCGATCGTGGCGGCGTACCCCGAGAAGCTGCCGGCGCTCCTGGTCGAGGAGAACCTCCGCGGCTCGGGCAAGCCCGGCTTCGTCGCGGCCGTCGAGGCGCTCACGACGTACCCCATCCAGGAGCGGCTGCCGGAGATCGCCTGCCCGACCCTGATCGTGTGGGGCACGAGGGACCGCCTCGTCCCCGTGAAGGACGCGCACGAGTTCGCGCGGCTCATCCCGGACTCGCGGAAGGTCATCTACCCCGACACGGGGCACGTCGCGATGCTCGAGCGCCCCGCGGCGTTCAACGCGCTCGTCGCCGCCTTCATCGCCGAGAAGCCGAACGAGGACGTCGTGCAGCCCGCGGTGGCCTGAGACGGGCGGGCCGGGCGCGCGGGCCGGGCGGCGCCCGGCG
>JAOPZO010000161.1 GCA_025964065.1 Solirubrobacterales bacterium
GCGCTCCGGCGCTCAGCCGCGCGGAGCCGCCCGACCGCGGCCGGGCTCGCGCCCTCCGCCATGCCCGCGTACTGCTTCGCGAGGCTCGTGATCGGCGTGGGGTCCTCGCGCCACATCCGGCTCGCGAGCTCGCCCTCGGCGGGCCCGTGGTAGCCGTGGCGGGCGAGGAACGCCGGGAGCGTCAGCCGCTCGCGCGAGAGCTCCCAGAGGTCCTCGACGAGCGCGAGCTCCGCGTGGGAGCCCTGACCGGCCATGACCCGCGAGGCGAGCTCCGGGTCCCCCGCGGCCGCCGCGAGGCCCTGCACCTGATCGAAGACGGATTGCACCCCCGCGAAGAGGCAGGCGACGTGGGCCGCCATGACGTCCTCGAAGCGCGCGGACGCCGCGCGCCACTGGGCGCGCGCCCCCGCGAGATCCAGCGAGCCGCTCCGCGCGACCTCGAGCGTCCACCACGCCTGGGTGGCCGTGGAGAGCATGGCCATCTGCCGGGGGAGCCGCACGAAGAGCGCCGGCAGCTTCACCGCGATCGCCGGGTACCGGGCGCGCGTCGGACGCGAGCGGAAGCCGGCCGGGAGGTCGCCGAGGATCTGCTCGGCCACCGCCTCGCCGCTGGTGCCCGGCAGCCGGTCGCCCAGGTCCGAGAGGAAGTCGACCTTGCAGGCGAAGCGCCCGTGGAACACGCCGAAGGCGCGGTCGGCGGGGTTCGTGGGCACCGCCGCCTCGGCGGGGGACATCGCCCCGAGCGCGACGAAGGCGCGGCGCGCGGCGCGCTCACCGGGGGCACCCCAGAAGGACCAGTTGAGCGGCGTGAGGACCCCGGGGATCGCTTCGCCGAAGTTCGTCGTGCTCCACCAGGCCTCGCCATCCCAGGCCCCGTCGAGGACGTCGTCGTAGAGGAGCTCTTGCCGCATCACGTCCGCGACCGTACATTGCATCTGGACGGAATGTCCACCGCACGTCCGTCCACGTGTACCGTCGCCGCCATGAGCCAGAACACCTCCTACTTCATGAACGCCCAGGTCGCGGACGGCTTCGGGACCACGGTGGCCGCCGACGAGAAGGTGCATCGCGAGATGAACGCCGAGGTCGACAGCCCCGCGCTCGTCGAGACGCAGTTCGCCGGCTTCAACGTCCCGTCCGCCGGGATCCACTGCCTGAACTACCTGTGGCTGCACCCGAACCTCGGCCTGATGAGCGGCGGTGCGTGGTGCTGGCAGGGGTTCAAGGACCGCCAGCTCGAGGCGGAGCTCTTCGACATGCGCGACTTCGTGCCGGACGGGCCGATCACCGACGAGGGCGGCGACATCGACGCCATCACGCTGCCGAACGGCTACCGCCACGAGGTCGTCACGCCGCTCGAGGAGGTCCGCCTGACGTACGACGACCCCGCCCGCGGCAACGCGTTCGACGTGACGCTCAAGGCGATCATGCCGCCCGCGATGCTGCCCTCGGGCAAGCACTTCGACCAGGCCATGCGGACGTCGGGCACCGTCTCGCTGCGCGGTCGCCACCACGTCGTCGACGGGTACACGGTGCGCGACCGCTCCTGGGCGGAGGCCCGCACGGAGGATCCCGTCGGCATGCCGGCGATCCACTGGCTCGCGATGACGTTCGGCGAGGACTTCGCGATCCACGTCACCGGCCTCGAGGACGTGCGCACGGCATCCTGGCGCGAGCGCTTCACGGCGGACGAGTCGATGCCCGCCGCGATGAACCGCGGCTGGGTCTGGAAGGACGGCGAGCTCCGGACGCTCGCCTCGGCGAGGATCCGCACGACCTGGGCGCCGCGCGGCGGGCAGGTCGCGCACGAGCTCGACCTCGTCGACGCCGACGGCCGCGCCTACGCGGTGACCGGCACGGTCCGCGCGCTGTGCCCGTGGAACACCTGGTCCAACGTCCACATGAGCATCGGTCTCGGCGAGTGGACGTGCGAGGGACGCACGGGCTGGGGCGACTCCCAGACCGCGATGTGGACGGACTTCGTCCGCGCCGCCTTCACCGGCTGATCATCCCGTGCAGACAGTCTGTCTGATCTGCCATCGTCGTCCTCGCCGACCCGCCCGTCCCACCACGCAGAAGGAGCCCGCATGGCCCTGATCAACGAACTCGACCCGACCACCGCGCGGCAGCGCCTCGCCGCCTGGCTGCCCTCCGTCATCCCCGGGGCCACCGACCTCGCCGTCACCGACGTCCATGTTCCCTCGAGCAACGGCATGTCGAGCGAATCGATGCTCCTCGAGGCGCGCTGGCAGCAGGACGGCGCGCCCGCCGCGAGGGGCTTCGTCGCCCGCGTCGCCCCCACCGACGGCGGGCTGTTCGAGACCTACGACCTCGCCCGCGAGGGGCTCGTGATGGGGGCGCTCGCAGACGGCACCGACGTGCCGGCGCCGCGCGTCGTGGCCCACGAGCGCAGCGGCGAGGTGCTCGGCAAGCCCTTCCTCCTCGTCGAACGCGCCTACGGCGTGGTGCCCGCGGACGATCCGCCGTTCACGATGGCCGGCTGGGTCGCGGAGCTCTCCGACCCGCAGCGCACGCGCCTCTGGGACAACAGCGTCCGGGTGCTCGCGGACATCGCCCGGGCCGACGCGACCGCCCTGGGTCTCGACCTCCTCGCCCGCCCCGACCTCGGGGCCACGCCGCTCGACCAGCAGCTCCGCTTCTGGCGGGACTTCTACGCGTGGACGCACCGCGGCACTCCCAGCCCGACGATCGACGCGGCGTGGGCGTGGCTGGACGCCCACCGCCCCGCGACCGAGAGCGCGCCCGTCGTCGTCTGGGGCGACGCGCGCCCCGGCAACCTGATGTACGGCCCCGACCAGGAGGTCACGGGCGTCTTCGACTGGGAGATGGCGGCCTACGGGCCGCACGAGCTCGACCTGGGCTACTTCCTGTTCCTCAACCGGACCTATACGGACGGGCTCGGTGCGCCCAACCCGGTGGGGTTCGCGGACCCCGCGGCGACCGTCGCGCGCTTCGAGGAGCTCAGCGGCCTCGCCGTCTCGGACATCGACTGGTACGAGGCGTTCGCCGGCATCCGCGGCGCGGTGCTGCTCATGCGGGTCGGCACGATGATGATCGACCTCGGCGCGCTGCCGCCCGACGCCTCCATGCCGCTCGCCAACCCCGCGAGCTTCGCACTGGCCGCGATGCTCGACCTGCCGAAGCCCGACGCGGAGTCGGGCTGGATCACCGGGGCGCGCTGACCCGGACGGGGTCGCCGTCGGGGAAGACCCGCCGGTGACCAGACACGATGACCGGACACGTCCTTCCCGGCCGGCGGCGACGCTCGCTAGGCTCGCCGGGTGACCCCCGCCGGACGACAGCGCCCCCGCGCGCACACCGGGGAGCACGCGGTGGAGACCGCGATCTTCACGGCGACGGAGCGGCTCCTGGAGACGAAGCAGCTCCGGGAGCTCTCCGTCGCGCAGGTCATCAAGGAGGCCGGGCTCTCGCGGGCGACGTTCTACCACTACTTCAGCTCGAAGTTCGAGGTGGTCGCGACCCTGATGGAGCGCATCTGGGATGCGGTCTACGCGGAGACGCGGCAGGACCTCGAGGCCGACTGGGCCGATCCCGGCGCCGCGCTGCGCGAGAGCCTCCGGACCGGCATGGACGCCTGGTTCGCCCACCGCGCGGTCATCCACGCGGTGCTCGAGAACCAGCACGCGGAGCCCGCGCTCGCGAAGGCCTGGGCGACGGTGTCCGAGCGTTTCGTGAGCGCCCTGGCCGACCAGGTCCGCCGGGAGCGCGCGGCGGGCCGGGCGGTCGACGGGCCGTCGCCCGAGACGCTCGCGAGGGTGCTCGTCTGCGGCGCGGAGCGGATCTTCTACGTCGGCTCCACGGGCACGGACCCGCGCATGGTCACGAGCGAGCAGCGGCTCGACGCGATCGTGGCGCTGGCGCTCGCGGCGATCTACGGCAACGCGGCAGGCCCGGCGCGCGCGACGCGGGCGGCCTGAGGTGGCCGTGGCCGACACGGGGACGAGCGAGGCGCGGGCGGCGATCCTCTCCGCGCTCGAGCGCCTGCTGCAGGAGCACCCGCTCGACGCCGTGAGCGTCGCGCAGGTCCTCGGCGAGGCCGGCGTCTCCCGGGCGACGTTCTACTTCTACTTCTCGAGCAAGGACAACGCGTTCGTCGCCCTGCTCACCCGGCTGACGGACGTCGCGATCCCGGCCTTCGAGGCCCTGCTCGGGGACGTCGAGCGGCGGCGGACGCGCCTGCGGGAGGACATGGCGGCCTGGCTCGCGATCGAGCCGCCGCACCAGGCCGTGCTGCGCAACGCGGTCGAGGAGTGGCCGCGCCGCCCCGAGCTCCGCGACTCCTACCTCGCCGCTCACGGGCGCCTGTGCGACGCGCTCCGGCGCGCGATCGACGAGGACCGGGAGGCGGGCGTCGCGGCGCCGGGCATCGCGAGCGCCCAGCTGGCCGCGGGCTGGGCCTGCATGGCCGAGCGCTCCTGGTACGGCGCGGTCGGGGGCGAGGAGCACCTCGAGCTCGCGGCCGTC
>JAOPZO010000174.1 GCA_025964065.1 Solirubrobacterales bacterium
GACCCTGGATCCCGCCGACCTCCTGGTCAACTGCTCCGCCGCCGGACTGCACGACGGGGCGGCGACGTTCAAGCACTTGCCCATCGAGGCCGATGGGGTCGGAGAGTTCAGCACCGTGGTGGATCTGGTCTACACCGGCTCGCAGGACACGGCGCTCATCTCCGCCGCCAGGAAGCGGGGATGCGCGACGGTCGACGGGTTGGAGGTCCTCGTGCACCAGGGAGCGCTGAGCCTCGAGGTCTGGACCGGACGCCCCCCGCCGCTGCGCGTCATGCGTGCCGCGGCTCGCGGGAGCTGAGGGCCGCACCATCACCCCGACACCGATGACCGATATCCACAGCCTCCGACCCGTCGAGGCCCCCGTCGCCGACGCGGGGAACGGCGTGACGCGCCCGCGCATGCGGGGTGGGGGCGCGCGCTTCCTCACGGACGTCATCGTGGAGCTCGGTTTCGTCGACCGCGACCGCGTCGAGCAGGCGATCGACACCGCGCGGATGACCTCCACGACGCCGGAGTCGGTGCTCGTCGAGAACGGCGCGCTCACGCAGACGGCGCTCTCGCGTGCGATCGCCGAGCGCTACGGGCTCGACCACCTCGACCTCACGGTCTTCAACGTCGACATGGGGGCTGCGAACCTCATCCACTCCGGCGCGGCCAAGCGCTACGAGGCGGTGCCCGTCGGCTACCTCGGCGAGCGCGGGCTGATCGTCGCGATGGCGGACCCCGCGAACGTCCTCGCGGTCGACGACATCGCCCTGATGACGGGCTTCGAGGTCCGTGCCGCGGTCGCCTCGCGGGAGGACATCGCGGGGCTCATCTCGCGCCTGACGCGGCTCGACGACGTCGTCGCGAACGCCTCGATCGAGTCCGAGGAGGCGGAGGCCGGGCCGGCCGAGATCGTCGACCTGCGCGACTCGGCCGAAGAGGCGCCGGTCATCAAGCTCGTCAACCAGATCATCGCCCAGGCGGTCGAGCAGGGGGCGTCGGACATCCACCTCGCGCCCGACGGCACCCAGCTGCGCGTCCGCTTCCGCATCGACGGCGTCCTCTCGGAGACCGCCACGGTGCCGCGGCGGATGGTCAACGGCGTGATCTCCCGCGTGAAGATCATGTCCGACCTCGACATCGCCGAGAAGCGGCTCCCGCAGGACGGGCGCGTCGGCTTGACCATCGAGGGCCGGCACGTCGACCTCCGCGTCGTCACGCTCCCGTCCGTCCACGGCGAGGGCGCGGTCATGCGGATCCTCGACAAGTCCGCCGTGGTCATGGAGCTCGAGAAGCTCGGAATGCTCGAAGCCGAGCGCACCCGCTTCCGCCGTGCGTTCAAGCAGGCCTACGGCGCCGTCCTCGTCACCGGGCCGACCGGCTCGGGCAAGTCGACGTCGCTCTACGCCGCGCTCGGCGAGCTCAACACGCCGGACAAGAACGTCATCACGATCGAGGACCCGGTCGAGTACCAGCTCGACGGCATCACCCAGGTCCAGGTGAACAACCGCGCCGGGCTGACGTTCGCGACCGGCCTGCGCTCGATGATGCGCGCCGACCCCGACGTGATCATGGTCGGCGAGATCCGGGACGCCGAGGCCGCCCAGATCGCCGTCGAAGCCGCGCTCACCGGCCACCTCGTGCTCTCCACGCTCCACACGAACGACGCGCCGACCGCGATCACGCGCCTCACGGAGATGGGGATCGAGCCCTTCCTGGTGGCGAGCGCCATCGACTGCGTCGTCGCCCAGCGCCTCGCGCGGACGCTCTGCCAGCACTGCAAGGCCCGCACGATGCTCAGCGCGGAGCTCCTGCGGGAGAACGGCTTCCACGCCCGGCACGACATCGAGGCCTACGAGCCCGTGGGCTGCGCACGCTGCGGGCAGTCGGGCTACAAGGGCCGGATCGGGATCTACGAGGTCATGACGGTGACCGACGAGATCCGCAAGCTCACGATCGCGCGCGCCTCGGCGGACGAGATCGTCGAGGTGGCGGTGCGGGCCGGGATGCGGCGCCTGCGCGAGGACGGCCTCGAGAAG
Source organism: Solirubrobacterales bacterium (assembly GCA_025964065.1). Lineage (GTDB taxonomy): Bacteria > Actinomycetota > Thermoleophilia > Solirubrobacterales > Solirubrobacteraceae > Paraconexibacter. The sequence continues at coordinate 2,025 of JAOPZO010000174.1, forward strand.
ATCCGCCTCGGCCGGACCTCGCTCACCGAGGTCGCCCGCGTGACGGGCACGGGCGCCGCCACCTACTAGCGCCCGCTCAGGCGCGTGGCAGGACGAGCTCGGCGGCCACCGGGCGGTGGTCCGTCCCAGCGCTCCAGCACCTCCGGCGAGCGCCGGGGCGGGAGCGTCGCAGCCGCGCGGGCGGGGCAGGCCGGTCCGCGGCGTGGCCAGCACGCGGTGGACGGCCTCAAGACCCCCGGGGCAACAGCCGATGGGCGTCCCATGCGGTTCGACTTCGCCGATCTCCTGATGGACGTCCTCGACCGGCGTGCCTCCGACCTCCACATCACCGCGGGCCAGCACCCGATGGTGCGCGTGCGGGGCCGGCTGACGCCGATGGACGACTACCCCGTCCTCGATCCGGTCGACACCCGCGAGGTCGTCTACTCCATCCTCACGAACGACCAGCGCCAGCGCCTGGAGACCGACAACCAGCTCGACTTCGCCTACGCGATCCCGGGCCACGCCCGCTTCCGCGTCAACGCGTACTTCCAGCGCTCCGCGCTCTCCGCCGCCTTCCGCCTGATCCCGGACACGATCGTCCCGATCGACGATCTCGGCCTGCCGCCCATCGTCCACGAGCTGTGCGTCAAGCCGCGTGGCCTCGTGCTCGTCACGGGCCCGACGGGCTCCGGCAAGAGCACCTCGCTCGCCTCGATGATCGACGAGATCAACGAGACCCGCGAGGAGCACATCCTCACGATCGAGGACCCGATCGAGTTCCTGCACGGCCACAAGAAGTGCATGGTCAACCAGCGCGAGCTCGGCTCGGACGCGACGTCCTTCGCCCTCGCCCTGAAGGCCGCGCTGCGCCAGGACCCGGACGTGATCCTCGTCGGCGAGATGCGCGACCTCGAGACGATCTCCACCGCCTTGACCGCCGCGGAGACCGGCCACCTCGTCTTCGGGACGCTCCACACGCAGAGCGCGCCGTCGACCGTCGACCGCATCATCGACGTCTTCCCGGCCCACCAGCAGTCGCAGATCCGCGTCCAGCTCTCCATCGCCCTCCAGGGCGTCATCACGCAGACGCTGATCCCGACCGCCGACGGCGCCGGGCGCACCGTGGCCTGCGAGACCATGATCCCGACGCCCGCCGTCCGGAACCTCATCCGCGAGGGCAAGACTCACCAGATCCTGTCGGCGATGCAGACGGGCAGCGCCTCCGGCATGCAGACGATGGACGCCGCGCTCGCCTCGCTCGTGCGCGCGGGGAAGATCACCCAGCGGGTCGCGGAGCACACGTCCTCGACCCCGGACGAACTGCGGCGCCTCATGGGCCTCGGCGGGATGGGGATGGCCGCATGAGCACCTACGTCTTCAAGGCGATGGACTTCGCCGGGGCCCAGGCCTCGGGCGAGGTCGAGGCCGAGAGCAAGCAGGTCGTCGCCGACCAGCTCAAGGCGCGCAACCTGATCGTCCTCGAGATCGCCGACAAGCACAGCTCGCGGGAGATCAACCTCGCGTTCTTCAACAAGATCAAGCCGGCCGAGCTGACGATCATGACCCGGCAGATGTCGACGATGGTCTCGTCCGGCATGACGATCCTGCGCGCGCTCTACGTCCTCGAGGCGCAGACGGAGAACAAGCAGCTGCAGGAGATCCTCGTGATGGTCCGCAAGGACGTCGAGGCCGGCCTCCCGCTCTCCGACGCGCTCGAACGCCACCCCAAGCTCTTCGACCCGCTGTACGTCGCGATGACGCGCGCGGGGGAGACGGGCGGCGTCCTCGACGCCGCCCTGCTGCGCGTCGCCGACCAGCTCGAGAAGGCCGACTCGCTCCGCCGACAGGTCAAGAGCGCGATGGCCTACCCGATCGTCGTCATGGGCTTCGCCTTCACCGTCCTGATCGCCCTCGTGGCGTTCATCGTCCCGGTGTTCGTCTCGGTCTTCGAGGAGCTCGGCGGCGAGCTGCCCGCCATCACGCGGGTCACCGTGATGATGTCCGACGCCGTCACGGGCTACTGGTGGGCGTGCATCCTCTTCGGCATCGTCACGGTCTACGTCTTCCGTCGCTGGAAGCGCTCCGTGAAGGGCCGCGCGCAGTGGGACACGCTGCGGCTGAAGATCCCGTTCAAGATCGGCGACATCGTCCAGAAGATCGCCCTGGCGCGCTGGTCGCGCACCCTCAGCGCCCTGACGAGCGCCGGCGTCCCGATCCTGCAGGCGCTCGAGATCACCGGCAAGACGGCGGGCAACCACGTCATCGAGAAGGCGATGGGCGACGTCATCGCCAACGTCAAGGCCGGCGGCACCATCGCCGCGCCGCTCAAGAACGCGCCGGTCTTCCCGGGCATGGTCTGCTCGATGATCGGCGTGGGCGAGGAGACGGGCGCGCTCGACTCGATGCTCTCGAAGATCGCCGACTTCTACGAGGACCAGGTCGAGGCCGCCGTCAAGCAGCTCACGTCGATCCTCGAGCCGGTGATGATCATCCTCGTGGGCGCGATCGTGGGCTTCATCGTCATCTCGATGTACATGCCGCTCTTCAAGGTGTACGACCAGATCAAGTAGGACAGTGTCGCCGCTCAGCAACGTGGGATTCGCGCAGCGAACATGGGAGTGAGATGGGACAAATGGAGCCCGCTCAGCTAACTCGGGACTGAAGCCCTGAGGTCTTCGCAGCGGCTCAGGCACGGCTCCGCGTTCGAGCGGGCAGCCAGAGAGTCACTCACGGCCATCCCAGCGCTCGCCGGCGTTGACAAGCGAACGCGCGTTCGCTTGATTCGGTCGTCATGCGGCGGTTCCGGCAAAGCGACAGAGGTGGGCGTGCTTGACCACCCAGCAGGTCGCTCTCGAATGCGCTCGTGA
>JAOPZO010000240.1 GCA_025964065.1 Solirubrobacterales bacterium
CGGGCGCGGCGCCGGCCTCGGCGCCTCCGCCCGTGCTGGCCTCCGCGGAGGCGCCCGCGGCGGTCAGCGCGAAGCTCGTCCCGGCGAGGACGAGGGCGCGACGCGCGATGCGCGCACGGCGGGACGGGGTGGAGCGGATGGGGCACTGCGGTACGGCGGGGTGCGGCTGGGGCACGGATGGCCCTCCTTCACGTCTCACCGCCTACGGGGTTAGCTGACGGGCTCGCGCTGACGTTGCGCTACGCCGGCTGCACCGGCGATTCGCCCCCGGACCGCACCTGGCGGTCCACTGGTTCCCCCGTTCCCTCGGTGCGCTGGGCACCCGGGACTCGGCGTGGGTTCTGTCCTTCGGCGTGGAAGGGTAGCCGACGCGCCGCTACTCCGACTTCTCGTTTCTCGCCCGAAGGTCGGCCCACCCGGCCAGGGCGACCTCGACCAGGGCGGGCTCGACCAGCAGGTCGAGCCTCAGCGGTTCGTGGGGTCGGAGGTCCGCTCCGCCGACCGTCGGTGGTCGGCGGCCGGCGCCGGGAGCGCTCGCGCGCCGCACCTGCCCCACGAATCGTAAGTTGCGCGTGGTCGACTGAGATCGGCTGCTACGTTGGACGCCACAACGGTTGAGCTCCTCAAAGGACTACTGCTTCCACCATGGCCTCCCTCCTCCTCATTCCCCTCGACGACACCGTCGTCTTCCCGACGATGGACGTCACGCTCCCGATCGACGTCGGGACGGACGACCAGGTCGTCCTGGTCCCGCGCCATGACGGCGAGTACGCGTCCGTCGGCACGATCGTGAACGTCACGGACCGCGTGCGCCTCCCGGGCGGCGGCCGCGGCGCGAGCCTCGAAGGCGTCGCCCGCGCCGTCATCGGCGCCGCACAGTCCGACCTGACCGGCCAGCTCCGCGTCGAGGTCGAGCCGCACCCGGACACCACGCCGGTCGACGGTCGCACCCGCGAGCTCGAGCGCGAGTACCGCGCGGTGGTCGAGGAGCTTCTCGAGCTCCGGGGCGACGACGGCCGCGTGGCCGCGTTCCTGCGCTCGGTCACCGAGCCCGGCGCCCTCGCGGACACGAGCGGCTACGCCCCCGACCTGACGTTCGAGCACAAGGTCGAGCTCCTCGAGCTCCTCGACGTCACGGACCGCCTGGAGCGCGCGCTCGAGCTGCAGCGCGAGCGCCTGGCCGAGCTGCAGATCCGCCGCAAGATCCGCGACGACGTCGCCAGCGGCACGAACAAGCAGCAGCGCGACTACCTCCTGCGCAAGCAGATGGAGTCCATCCGCAAGGAGCTCGGCGAGGACGACGGGTCGTTCGTCGACGAGTACCGCACGAAGATCGAGGAAGCCGGGATGCCCGAGGCCGTGCGCGAGCAGGCCGAGCGCGAGCTCGCCCGCCTCGAGCGCGCGGAAGGCGGGGGCGGCAATCAGGAGGGTCAGATGGTCCGCACCTACCTCGACTGGATCGTCTCCGTGCCGTGGTCCGAGACGAGCGAGGACAAGCTCGACCCCGTCGCCACGCGCGAGGTGCTCGACGCCGACCACGCCGGCCTCGAGGACGTCAAGGACCGCATCGTCGAGTACGTCGCGGTGAAGAAGCTCCGCCAGGAGCGGGGAATGGTCGCCGACGGCAAGTCGGGGGCGATCCTCACGCTCATCGGCCCTCCCGGCACCGGCAAGACCTCGATCGGCGAGTCGATCGCCCGCGCCATGGGCCGTGAGTTCGTGCGCATCTCGCTCGGCGGCGTCCGTGACGAGGCGGAGATCCGCGGCCACCGCCGCACGTACATCGGCGCGCTTCCGGGCCGCCTGGTGCGCGCGCTGCGCGACGCGGGGACGATGAACCCGGTCATCCTGCTCGACGAGGTCGACAAGGTCGGCGCCGACTGGCGCGGCGACCCCTCGGCCGCCCTGCTCGAGGTGCTCGACCCGGCGCAGAACTCGACCTTCCGCGATCACTACCTCGACGTGGAGATGGACCTGAGCCAGGTCGTCTTCATCGCCACCGCGAACCAGGCCGACACGATCCCGGGCCCGCTGCTGGACCGCATGGAGGTCATCCGCTTCGACGGGTACACCACCGCGGAGAAGACCGCGATCGCCCGCGACTACCTCTGGCCCCGCCAGCGGGAGCGCAACGGCCTGCGCGAGGACGAGGTCCTCGTGGGCGACGACGTCCTCGAGACGATCGTCGCGGAGTACACCCGCGAGGCCGGCGTCCGCAACCTCGAGCGCGAGCTCGGGACCCTGCTGCGCAAGACGGCGACGCGGATGGCCTCCGGGAAGGCCGAGGCGCCCGTCACGGTCGACCTCGAGCTCGTCCGCGAGGCGCTCGGCCGCCAGAAGGTGTGGCAGGAGGCGGCGGCCCGCACGGCGGTCCCCGGCGTGGCCACGGGCCTCGCGGTGACCGGCGCGGGCGGCGACGTCCTCTTCGTCGAGGCGAACGCGATGCCCGGCACGAGCGGCGGCCTGACCCTCACGGGCCAGCTCGGCGATGTCATGAAGGAGAGCGCCCGGATCGCGCTGACCTACGTGCGCGCCCACGCCGACGAGCTCGGCATCCCGCAGAGCGCGTTCGAGGACCGTGAGTTCCACGTGCACGTGCCGGCGGGCGCGATCCCGAAGGACGGGCCGAGCGCCGGCGTGACGATGATCACGGCGCTCGCGTCGCTCCTGACGGGCCGCCCCGTGCGCCACACGGTCGGCATGACGGGCGAGGTGACCCTCCAGGGTCGCGTGCTCCCGATCGGCGGGCTGAAGCAGAAGGTGCTCGCCGCGCACGCCGCGGGGCTCACCGACGTCGTCCTCCCCGAGCGCAACCGCGGCGACCTCGACGACGTGCCCGATGACGTCCGCGCGGTGATGTCGTTCCACCCCGCCATGACGATCGGCGAGGTCCTCGAGGTCGCCCTCGAGCCGGCCCCCGTGGCGGTCTGACCCGGCGGCGGGCGGGTGGCGAGCCCCCACCCGCCCGCCGTGGGTCGCGCGTTGCGCCGCAACGCCCGCGTGCTTCACGGCGCGCTGCAGAGGGCACGCGACGCGTGTCCCCATGCGCCTGTCCCTCACCCTCGCCGCCGACGCCACCGCCCCCTCACGGGCCCGGACCTCGATCCGCGCCCTCTCGCTCGGCCTCTCGCCGCACACCCTCCGGGACGTGCAGCTCGTGGTCTCCGAGCTCGTGACGAACGCCGTCGAGCACGGCCCGCGCGAGCGCATCGGCGTCGAGCTCGAGCTCCGCGGGCGCGACGACGTGCGCGGGGAGATCGTGGACCAGGGCGTGGACGGCGCGCCACGCGTGGAACGGGCGGAGGACGACCCGACCGCCATCGGCCTGCGGGTCGTCGAGGCGCTCACGACGCGCTGGGGCGTCCACGCCGGGAGCACCCACGTGTGGTTCGAGATGACCCCGCGTGGCTAGCATCGGCGCGATGCGGGAGGACGGGTTCACCCTCGAGACCACCGGGCGCGACGGCCTGACGCTCGTCGCGCTGCGCGGGGAGCTCGACCTCTCGTCCTCCCCCCGGCTCGCCGAGACCCTGGAGGCGCTCGCCGGGGAGGACCGCCGCGTCGTGCTCGACCTGCGCGACCTGCAGTTCATGGACTCCACGGGCCTCGCGGTCATCCTGCGCTACCACCAGCGCGCGAAGGACGCTCGCTTCGACCTCGTGGTCGTCCGGGGCCCCGAGCCCGTCGACCGCGTCTTCCGCGTCACGCAGACCGACACGCTGCTCGAGCTGCTCGACGTGCCGCCGGCCGCCTAGCGCGGTTCCGTCCGACCCCCCGGGAATGCTCCGCGGTGCAGGTGCTTCGTGGGTCCTTCCCATGCGTGCACGCCCCGGCCACATCCACGTGTCGAGCCTCTCCCGGCGGGAGCTCTCCCGCCGACGGCGCCGCCGCTGGATCGCGCACCTCCCGGTCGCCCCGGCCGCGGCGCTCATCGCCGCCGAGGCCGCGCTCGTCGCGGGCCTCT
>JAOPZO010000241.1 GCA_025964065.1 Solirubrobacterales bacterium
TCAGCGCGGGCAGGTGCACGGGATCGGGTGCGGCCGGAAGCGCCCAGGGGTCGATCTCGTCGGGCACGCCGCGGTCGACGAAGAGCCGGTCGAACTGCGCCTCGGCCGCCGTCGCCGCCTCCTCGGAGTGGAAGCGGGTCACCAGCGCTCGGGCGAGCGCGCGCTTCGCGTCGCGCGGGCCGGTCCCCGCGGGAGGCGCCTCGACCGCGAGCAGCTCGAACCACTGGGGCATCGCGGCGTCGGGCAGCGACAGGGTCTTCCCGTACATGTCCCCGGGCGGCTCTGTGACCCCGACGTGGTTCCCGAGCGACTTCGACATCTTCTGGACGCCGTCGACCCCCGGGAGGATCGGGAGGGTCATCACGGACTGCTCCGCCATCCCGTACGCGCGTTGGACGTCGCGGCCGAGCATGAGGTTGAAGGTCTGGTCCGTGCCCCCGAGCTCGACGTCGGCGGCGATCGCCACGGAGTCGTAGCCCTGCATCAGGGGGTACAGGAGCTCGAGCACCGAGATGGGCGAGCCGCCCGCGAAGCGCTTGGAGAAGTCGTTGCGCTCCAGGAGCTGCGCGACCGTGGTCGTGCGCGCGAGGCGGAAGAGCTCCACCATCGACATGTCGAGCCACTCCGCGTTCCGGCGGACCTCCAGCAGCTCGGGCTCCGAGCGCAGGACCTTGAAGGCCTGCTCCTTGTAGGTCTCGGCGTTGGCGTCGATCTGCTCGCCCGAGAGCGCCGGACGCGTCTGCGAGCGGCCCGAGGGGTCCCCGACCCGCGCCGTGTAGTCGCCGACGATGAGCACGACCTTGTGACCGAGGTCCTGGAACTCCCGCAGCTTCTGCAGGACGACCGTGTGTCCCAGGTGCAGGTCGGGCGCGGTGGGATCCAGCCCGAGCTTCGCGCGCAGCGGGCGCCCCTCGCGCGCGCACGCGGCCAGGCGCGCTTCCAGCGCCCTGGCGGGCAGGGCGTCGACCACGTTGCGGGACAGGAACGCGGCGCTCTCGGCGGGGTCTGGCATCGAGTCCCGATGGTAGTCTGGGGGCCCGTCGGATCGGTGTTCTGTCAACCGGTCCCGGCCGCAGCACACGCCGAACGGCGTCAACTGCGGCGGGAGCGCCTCGCCTTCGGGCCGGCCGCCGACCGGTCCTCCTGATGCGCGATCGTGATCGTCCCACCGACCCGTCGCCCCGCCGGCACCCGCGCCTGAAGAAGCTGCGGCTGCTGGTCATCCTGCTGCCGCTCGGCCTCCTCGCGGGGGTCTCCACGGTCTTCGGGATGATGATGGCGGTCGCCTCGGACCTCCCCGCGCTCGAGAACGAGCCGGCCTACCGGACCGCGGCGGACACGCGGAACTCCACGCTCGTCGACGTCAACGGCCGGCTCATCGGGCGCCTCGTCGGCGACCAGAACCGCGTCTTCGTGAAGTACGAGGACATCTCGCCGTTCATGCGCTCCGCGATCGTCGCGGTCGAGGACGAGCGCTACGCGACGAACAACGGCGTCGACCTTCGCGGCATCGCCCGCGCCTTCACCCAGGACGTCATCCAGCAGCGCGCGGCCCAGGGCGGCTCGACGATCACGCAGCAGTTCGTGAAGAACGCGCTCGAGGCGCAGTCCGAGCGCACGGTCTTCCAGAAGCTGCGCGAGTCCGCGCTCGCGTACCACCTCACGCGGCGCTGGGGCAAGGAGAAGATCCTGCAGGAGTACCTCAACTCGATCTACTTCGGCAACGGCGCCTACGGCATCGAGGCCGCCGCCCAGACGTACTTCGCCGCGGAGCCGGACCACGACGGCTGCGGTACGGAGAAGCGCCCGTGCGCGAAGGAGCTCAAGCCGCACGAGGCGGCGTTCCTCGCGGGCGTCGTGGCCTCCCCGAGCGGCTTCGACCCCGTCGCGAACTACAAGGCCTCGGAGAACCGGCGCAACGTCGTGCTCGGCAAGATGCTCGAGCAGGGCTACATCACCCGCCGTGAGCACGACGCCGGCGTGCAGGAGGTCCTGCCCGCCAAGCCGCGCGCCCCGCAGCTCGACGCGAAGTACGGCTCGGAGTACTTCGTGTCCTGGGTGCGCCAGCAGCTCGTCGACCGCTACGGCGCCCAGCGCGCGTTCGAGGGTGGGCTCAAGGTCCGCACCACGCTCGACCTGCCGCTGCAGGCCGCCGCGGAGAACGCGGTCAGGCGACAGCTCGCCAACCCGGCCGGGCCGACCGCCGCGCTCGTCGCGATCGACAACGACTCGGGCGAGGTCCGGGCGATGGTCTCGGGCACGAAGGACTTCCAGGACGCGCCGTTCAACCTCGCGACCCAGGGCCAGCGCCAGCCCGGCTCGGTCTTCAAGCCGTTCATCCTGGCCCAGGCGCTGAAGGACGGCATCGGCCCGGGCAAGGTCTATCCGTCGCGGAAGCGCGAGTTCTGCGTCACGCGCACGAAGTCGGGCTGCTCCGAGCGCTTCGTCGTGAACAACTTCGAGAACACCTACACGGGCCAGCGCACGCTCGCGAACGCGCTGACGTACTCCGACAACGCGGTGTACGCGGCGGCGGGCATCGAGGTCGGGACGAAGAAGGTCGCGCGCCTCGCGCGGCGGATGGGGATCCGCACCCCGGTGTCCGCCAACCTCGCGATGACGCTCGGCGGCCTCGAGCAGGGCGTGACTCCGCTCGACATGGCGCACGCGTTCGAGACCTTCCAGACCGGCGGGCGACGCATCACCGGCACGCTCGGCTCCCGCCAGGACGGCCCCGTGGGGATCTCCCGCGTGACGAACAAGGACGACGAGCCGATCGAGCGCGGCGTGAACCGCACGCGCCGGCTCCCCGTGCTCAGCCGCGTCACCGCGGAGACCGCCACGCAGGTCATGTCGACCGTCGTCTCCCAGGGAACGGGCCGGCGCGCCGCGCTGCCCGGCGAGTTCGTCGCGGGAAAGACCGGGACGACCGAGAACTCCGGCGACGCGTGGTTCGTCGGCTTCACGGACCGCCTGACCGTGGCCGTGTGGGTCGGCTACCCCGACGAGCTCAAGCCGATGGAGACCGAGTTCCAGGGCGGCCCGGTCGAGGGCGGCACGTTCCCGGCGCTGATCTGGCACGACTTCCTCGTGTCCGCGAACACCATCCTCGACGAGCGGGTGGCCGCGGAGCGCCGCAGGAAGGGCCTGCCCCCGCTCGGCGCCACCGGGACCACGGGCGCCGCGCCCG
>JAOPZO010000251.1 GCA_025964065.1 Solirubrobacterales bacterium
CGCCGCGCCGCGGTCCGCCGCCGCAACGCGCTGCGCCGCTCGGGCGCCCGCGTCTGCTTCGAGCGGTCCGGCCGGAAGACCTGCCGCCGCCCCGCCCCGCTCGTCTGCTTCAAGCCGCTCGGCGAGGAGCGGACGGTCTGCCGGGCGCGCCGCCGCTGATCAGGCGCGCACGGGGATCCCGGCGGCGGCGAGGTGCGCCTTCGCCTCCCCGACCGTGTGCTGCCCGTAGTGGAAGATCGAGGCGGCGAGCGCCGCGTCGGCGCCCGCGTTGAGCGCGTCCGCGAGGTGCTGGAGGGTCCCCGCGCCGCCCGAGGCGATCACGGGGACGTCGACGGCGTCGCTCACCGCGGTGGTCAGTGCGAGGTCGTAGCCGTCCTCGGTCCCGTCGCGGTCCATCGAGGTGAGCATGATCTCACCCGCGCCCCGCTCGACCGCCTCGCGGATCCACTCCACGGCGTCGAGTCCCGTGGGGGTGCGGCCGCCCGCGACGAAGACCTCCCAGTGATCACCGACGCGCTTCACGTCGACCGCGAGGACGACGCACTGCGAGCCGAAGCGGTCGCCGAGCTCGCCCACGAGCTCGGGCCGCGCGACGGCCGCGGAGTTCACGGCGACCTTGTCGGCGCCCGCGTCGAGCACGCCCTGGGCGTCCTGCACCCGGCGGATCCCGCCGCCGATCGTGAACGGGATGAAGACGTTGTCGGCGGTCCGCCGCGCGAGCTCCACGATCGTGTCGCGCTGCTCGTGCGTCGCGGTGATGTCGAGGAACACGAGCTCGTCGGCCCCCATCGCGTCGTAGCGCTCCGCGAGCTCGACGGGGTCGCCGGCGTCGCGGAGGTCGACGAAGTTCGTCCCCTTCACGACGCGCCCGGCGTTCACGTCGAGGCACGGGATGACGCGCTTGAGGTGCGGCACGGGGCTACGCGCGCTGGGGCTCGAGGGCGGCCTGGCCCTCGGCGATGGTGAAGTTCCCCTCGTACAGCGCCTTGCCCACGATGACGCCGCCCATGTTCACCTGGCGCAGGCCCGCGAGGCCCTTGAGGTGCTCGAGCGTGCCGATGCCGCCCGAGTAGATGAAGCGGCCCTTGACGACGCCCGCGATCCGCTTGACCTCCTCGAGGTCCGGGCCCTCCTGCAGCCCGTCCTTGTCGACGTTCGTGTAGACGAAGGACCGCACGCCACGGTTCTGCAGCCGCTCGATGACCGACTCCGCGGGCATCTTCGTCGTCTCCTGCCAGCCCGAAGTGGAGATCATGCCGCCGCGGGTGTCCACGGAGACGATGATGCGCTCGCGGTAGGAGCCGAGCACGTCGTCGAGGAAGTCGACGTCGGTGAAGGCCGCCGTGCCGAGGATGACCCGCTCGGCGCCGGCGCGGAGCGCGTCGCGGACCGCGGAGAGGGAGCGCAGGCCGCCGCCGCACTGCACCGGGACGTTCAGCTCGGCCGCGATCTCCTCGATGTGGTGGAGGTTCTTCGGCGTGCCGCCCTTCGCCCCGTCGAGGTCGACGATGTGCAGGAACCGGGCGCCGGCCGCGACCCACGCGCGGGCGGCCTCGAGCGGCGAGTCCTCGTAGACCGTGTTCTGCTCGAAGTCCCCCTGGACGAGCCGGACGGCGCGCCCCTCGTAGATGTCGATGGCGGGATAGAGGATCAAGCGGTGACCTTGGTGCAGAGGGTGGTGAAGTTCTTCAGCAGCGCGAGCCCGTGCGCGGAGGACTTCTCGGGATGGGACTGCGCACCGAACACGGTCCCCGAGCCCACGACCGTGGCGAACGTCTCGCCGTAGTCCGTGGTCCCGAGAACGTCGGCCTCGTCGGCCGGGTGCGGTGCGAAGGTGTGGACGTGGTAGAGGAACGAGGGGTCGGGGAGCCCGTCCGTGAGCGGGGACGGGCGCGTCCAGCGCACCGCGTTCCACCCGATGTGCGGCAGGTTCAGCCCCGGGGCGACGAGCCGCCGCACGCTGCCCTTGAGCAGGCCGAGCCCCTCGGCGCCGCCGTGCTCCTCGCTCTCCTCGAAGAGCAGCTGCATGCCCATGCAGGAGCCGAACAGCGGCGTCCCGGATGCGGCGATGCCCCGGAGCACGTCGTCGAGCCCGAGCTCGCGGATGATCCGCATGGCGGCCGGGAACGCGCCGACGCCGGGCAGCAGGATGCCGTCGGCGGCCCGCAGCTCGTCGTGGTCGCGGGTCATGTGCGTCCGGGCGCCGACCCGTTGCAGCGACTTCTCGACCGACCGGCGGTTGCCCATGCCGTAGTCGACGATCGCGACGAGCGGCGCGGCGGTGCTCATGCGGTGAGCGTGCCCTTCGTGGACGGCACGCCGGTCTCGGTCGGGTCGATGGCCACGGCCTGGCGCAGGGCGCGGGCGAAGGCCTTGAAGCAGGCCTCGATCATGTGGTGCGCGTTCGTGCCGCGCTCGACCTCGATGTGCAGCGTGAGCTTCGCCCCGTTCGCGACGGCGCGGAAGAACTCCTCGGTGAGCTCGTGGTCGAAGGTGCCCGTGGCGCCCGGCGGGAGCTCGGCGCTGAAGGCGACGTAGGGCCGGCCGGAGATGTCGAGCGTGCAGGAGGCGCGGGCCTCGTCCATCGGGACGACGGCGTGGCCGTAGCGGTGGATCCCGCGGCGGTCGGCGAGCGCGCGGTCGATGGCCTGGCCGAGCACGATGCCCGTGTCCTCGACGGTGTGGTGCCCGCCCGTCTCGAGGTCCCCCGTGACCTGCACGTCGAGGTCCAGCCGGCCGTGGCGGGCGAGGAGGTCGAGCATGTGGTCGAAGAAGCCGACCCCGGTCGTGCGGGAGCCCTCACCCGTCCCGTCGAGGTCCACGGCGAGCGCGACCTGCGTCTCGGCGGTACTGCGTTCGATGCGGGCCGAGCGCGTCATGTGCCTGCATCCTCGCGCATCTCCATCGAGGCCGCGTGGACGGGGAAGCCCTCGGCGCGCGCGACGGGCGCCCCCGCGGTCGCGAGCGCGGGGGCCGCCGCGCCGATGCGCACCTCGCTCATGCGGCGCCGGAAGTGGCGGACGTTCAGCGTGGAGGCGTAGCGCGCGGCGCCGCCCGTGGGCAGCGAGTGGTTCGAGCCCGCGACGTAGTCGCCGAAGGCCGTGGCGCCGGCGGCGCCCAGGAAGAGGCAGCCCGCGCTGCGCACGTCCGGCGCGAGCGCCTCCATCGTGGCGCCGACGAGCTCGAGGTGCTCGGGGGCGAAGGCGTCCGCGAACGCCAGCGCGGCCCCGGGCCCGTCCACGAGGACGGTCACGGCGACCGCTCCCGTGTCGGGCGCCTCGCGCAGGAGCGGCTCGACCGCGTCGAGCAGCCCGGGATCGTCGGAGCAGAGGACGCTGAGGGTGCCCGGGCCGTGCTCGGCCTGGGCGCGGAGGTCGGCGGCGACGAGCACGGGGTCCGCGCTCCCGTCGGCCACGACGAGGACGTCGGAGGGGCCGAAGAAGCCGTCGATGCCGACGACCGCGCTGACCTGGCGCTTGGCCTCCTGCACCCACAGCCCGCCCGGGCCGGCGATGACGTCCACGCGCGGGATCGTCTCGGTGCCGAAGGCGAGCGCGGCGACGGCGTGGGCGCCGCCCATCCGGTACACGGCGTCGACCTCGCACAGCGCGCACGCGGCGAGGATCACGGGGTGCGAGCCGGGGGCGCAGACGACGACCTCGTCGACCTGCGCGGCGCGCGCGGTCACGGCGCCCATCACGACGGTGCTCGGGTACGGGTTGCGGCCGCCGGGCGCGTAGACGGCGGCGCGGCGGACGGGGACCTCGCGAAGGGTGACGGTGTGACCCTGCGGGAGCGCGACCTGCCTGGGTTCGGCGATGCCCGCGCGGGCGACGGTCCCGACGTTCTCGATCGCGACCTCGAGCCCCGCGCGCACGGCCGGGTCGAGTCCCGCGAGCGCCGCGTCGAGCTCGTCGACCTCCACCAGGACGGGCGCGCCGCCCGTGGCGTCGAACGTCTCGACGTACCGGCGCAGCGCGTCGTCGCCCCCCGAGCGGACGGCCTCGAGGATGTTCGCGACGTCCGAGGCGACCGAGGTGCCGTCCGCGACGAGCCCGCGGACCGCCGCGGCGTCCGCGGCCATCCGCGGCTCAAGCCGCACGCAGGCGCTCCAGGACGTCGTCGATCGCGGCGGCCTTCAGCTTGTGCGACACCGGGTTCGCGATGAGGCGCGCCGTGGAGACGAAGAGCTCCTCGCGGATGACGAGGTTGTTCTCGCGGAGGGTCGTGCCCGTGGCCGTGAGGTCGACGATGGCCTCGACGAGGCCGGTGAGCGGCGCGAGCTCGACGGAGCCCTTCACCTCGACGATCTCGGCCTGGCGGCCCGTGGCCTCGAAGTAGGCGGCGGCCGTCTTGTAGTACTTCGACGCCACCCGCACGACGCCCAGGCGGCGCAGGGCCTCGGCGGTGCGGTCCTCCCCGGCCTCGGTGGCCAGGACCATCGTGCACTTGCCGTAGCCCAGGTCGAGGAGCTCGTAGACCTCGCGGTCGGCCTGCTCCGTGAGCACGTCCTTGCCCGTGACGCCGATGTCCGCGGCGCCCGCCTCGACGTACGTGGGGACGTCGGAGGGCCGCATCGTGACGATGCCGACGTCCTCGAACAGGAGCTTGCGGTCGTTGGCGCGGACCTCGCTCGTGTCGATGCCGAGCGTGTCGAGCAGCGCGAGCGTGTCCTCCATGAGGGCGCCGCGCGGAACCGCGATGACCAGGCCGTTGCCGGAGCTCATCGGTCCCGCTCCTCGGCCGCGAGCGCCTCGTGAAGCACGTCGACGCCGACCGCGAAGCCCACGGCGGGCATCGGCCGGCCGAGCTGGCCCATGAGCTCGTCGTAGCGGCCGCCACCGCCGATCGGGGTGCCGATGGAGGCGTCGTAGACCTCGAACACCGCTCCCGTGTAGTAGTCGAGGTCCCGGACCAGGCCGAGGTCGAAGATGACGCGCGTGGCGACGTCCCCGGGGAGCCCGGCGTGCACGCGGCGCAGGCCCTCCGCGCCCGGGAGGTCGTCGAGGACCTCCGGACCGCCGCGGCGCTGCGGGACGTCGACGAGGTCGGCGTGCAGGCCCTCCGCGGCGTGCTCGAGGCCCACGAAGTTCCGGCCCACGAGGTGCGCGAGCAGCTCCTGCTGGCGAGCGGCGTCGACGCCGTGGGACTCCATCAGCGCGGGGTACAGCGAGGCGGCGCCGAGGCCGATCTTGTAGTCCTGCAGCCCCGTGGCGTCGAGCGCCCGGCACAGGACCGTGAGCGCCTCGACGGTGCCGTCGGGCGACGGGGAGCCGATGAGCTCGCACCCGGCCTGCAGGAACTCGCGCATCTGGCCGCGATGCGGGCGCACGCCGCGGTAGACGTGCGCGAAGGAGGAGAACCGGAGCGGCGGGGCGACGTTCGCGTACCGGGTCGCCGCGACGCGCGCGATCGGCACGGTCATGTCCGAGCGCAGCTGCAGCACGGCGCCGTGGTCGTCGAAGAGGCGGTAGACGCCGGCGCTCGAGCCCAGGCGCTGGGCGGGCGTGTCGTACTCGATCGCCGGCGTGTAGACCTCGCCGTAGCCGAAGGACTCGAAGACCTCTCGCATGGTGTCGGCGAGCGCGCGGAGCTCGCGCATCTCGTCCGGCAGGACGTCGCGCGTCCCGCTCGGGATGGGGTGCATCGGGGTCACGATCGGACAGGCTATGCGCTTGGGGTCCGACGCCCCCGCCCGGTGCGGCGTGGCTAGTCGACGGCCACGCGCTCGATGCGTGCGCCGAGGGCGCGCACCCGCTCGTCGATGCGCTCGTAACCCCGGTCGATCTGGCGGATGTTGTAGATCTCGGTGCGGCCCTCGGCGCTCAGCGCGGCGAGCAGCACGGCCATCCCGGCACGGATGTCCGGGCTCTCCACCCGGGCGCCCCGCAGCGGGGCCGGGCCCATCACGAGCGCGCGGTGCGGGTCGGAGATGTGGATCTTCGCCCCCATCGAGACGAGCTTGTCGCAGAAGAACAGGCGCGACTCGAACATCCACTCGTGCACGAGGACCTGGCCCTCGGACTGGGTGGCGAGCGCGACCGCGATCGAGGTGAGGTCGGCCGGGAACTGCGGCCACGGGCCGTCCTGGACCTTGTAGACGTGGTCGCCCATGTCGCGGGAGACCAGGAGCTTCTGGCCGCCCGGGACCAGGAGGTCGTTGCCCTCGAAGTGCGAGCGGAGCCCGAGCTTCTCGAAGACGAGGCAGATCATCCGCAGGTCGGCGGGCTCGGTGTCCGCGATGCGGATCTCGCCGCCCGTCATGCCGGCCATCGCCATGAACGAGCCGATCTCGATGTGGTCCGGGGCGATGCGGTGGTCGCAGCCCCCGAGCTCGTCGCGGCCGTGGACCGTCAGGCGGTTCGAGCCGATCCCCTCGATCTCGGCGCCCATCCCGACGAGCATCCGCGCGAGGTCCTGCACGTGCGGCTCGCAGGCGGCGTTCCCGATGACGGTGGTGCCGGGGGTGAGCGCGGCGGCCATGAGCGCGTTCTCGGTCGCCATGACCGACGGCTCGTCCATGAACACCTCGCCGGCGCGCAGGCGCCCGCCCTCGGCCTCGAGGACGATGTCGGTGCCCTGGAAGTGGTCGCGGGCGCCGAGGGCGCGAAAGGCGTCGAGGTGCGGATCCAGGCGGCGACGGCCGATGACGTCCCCGCCGGGGGGCGGCATGACGGCGCGGCCGAAGCGCGCGAGCAGCGGGCCCGCGAGGAGGAACGAGGCGCGGATGCGGTCCGCGATCGCCTGCTCCACGACGGCCTCGGCCGTGACCCCGGCGGCGCACAGCGCGACGGAGTGCTCCGAGCGGCGCTCGACCGTGACCCCGAGGTGCTCGAGCAGCTCGAGCATCGCCTCCACGTCCCGGATGCGGGGGACGTTGCGGATCACCACCTCCTCCGACGTGAGGACCGAGGCGGCCAGGATGGGCAGGGCGCCGTTCTTGTTGCCGGCGGGGGTGACCGTGCCGGACAACGCGACGCCGCCGTCGATGACGAACTTCTCCATGGGCGGGGAGGGTCGCAGGCTCGCGCCGTCGGTGTCCGGGCGGCGCGGGGTCGGGGCTAGGGTGACGGGCATGTCGACGTCCCTTTCGCGCGCCGAGGCCCGGACCCTCCTCGAGGAGTGGGTGGGCGCACCGAGCCTCCGCCGGCACTGCATGGCGGTCGAGGCGTCCATGCGCGCGGTGGCCCGGGAGCGTGGGGCCGACGAGGAGTCCTGGGGCCTCGCCGGGCTCCTCCACGACATGGACTACGAGCGCTTCCCGGACCCGGGGACGGGCCATCCGCGCATGGCGCTGGCCGAGCTCGAGCGGCGTGACGTCGACCCCGCGATCCGCCACGCGATCGCGGCGCACGCGGACTACCTGGGCGTCGAGCCGGAGAGCGACATGGCCCGCGCGCTGCTCGCCGTCGACGAGCTCTCCGGGTTCGTCGTCGCCGTCGCGCAGGTGCGGCCCGAGGGCATCCACGGCATGACGCCGAAGAGCGTGAAGAAGAAGCTCAAGACGCCCGCGTTCGCCGCCGCGGTCTCCCGCGAGGACGTCGCCCGCGGCCCCGGGCAGCTCGGGATGGAGCTCGACGACCTCATCCGGCTCGTCATCGCCGCGCTCGAGGGCGAGGCCGACGCGCTCGGCCTGCACGGCTCCGCCGCGGCGCCTTCTTGACCGGCGTCCGCCGCTACGGGGAGCTGCTGCGGACACCGCACGTCGCCGCCATCACCGCCGCGGCCCTCCTCGCGCGCATCCCGATCGGGATCATCGGCCTCGCGCTCGTCCTGTTCCTGCGCGAGGAGACCGGCTCCTACGCCACCGCGGGCGCGGTCGCCGCGGCCTTCGCGGTCGGGTCCTCCTGCGCGGCGCCGTACGTGGGGCGCCTCGTCGACCGGCTCGGCCCCTCACGGGTGCTCATCCCGGGCTCCGTCCTGCACGCGAGCGGCCTCGGCCTGCTCATCGTGATGGGCTACGAGGCGGCGCCGACGCCGCTCCTGCTCCTCGTGGCGCTGCTCGCGGGCGCGTCGCTCCCGCCGATCTCGGCGGTCATGCGGACGCTCTGGCCCGCGCTGCTCGGCCGCCGGGAGGAGCTCGTCACCACCGCCTTCGCGCTCGACGCGGTGATCGTGGAGCTCGTGTTCGTGGCCGGGCCGGCGCTCGTGGCGCTCCTGACCGCGGTGCTGTTCCCGGCCGCGGCGCTCGTGCTCTCCGCGGTGCTCTCGCTCGTCGGGACGCTCGTCTTCGCCACCCAGCCGCCCGCCCGGGCGCGAGAGGCCTCGGGGCAGTTCGCGACGGGCGGGCTCTTCAGCGCGCTGAAGTCCCCGGGGCTGCTGACGCTCGTGCTCGGCCTCATCCCCATCGGCTTCACGCTCGGGGCCACCGAGGTCACGCTCCCGGCGTTCTCCGAGGCCGAGGGCAACCGGGCGCTCGCCGGGGTGCTGCTCGCGGTGTGGTCCATCGGCAGCGCCGCGGGCGGGATCGCCTACGGGGCCAGCAGCACCACCCGGCCGCTGGCGGACCGCTTCACGCGCTGCGCGCTCCTGCTGCCGCTCTCGCTGCTCCCGCTGGCGCTCGCGCCGTCGTTCCTCGTGATGCTCGTCCTCGTGGCGCCCGCGGGCGCGGTCATCGCGCCGACGCTCGCCGCGGGCAACCAGCTCGTCGGCGACGTGACGCCGCCCGGCCAGCAGACCGAGGCGTACACGTGGCCGCTCACGGCGCTCGTGCTCGGCGTCGCGGGCGGGAACGCGGCGGCGGGCGCGGTCGTGGAGGCGGCCGACTGGCAGACGGCGTTCCTCGTCGCGACCGTGGCGGGGCTGCTCAGCACCGCGGTCTTGCTCCTGCGCCGCGAGACGCTGCGGCCGCTCGCCCCGGCCGTGCAGCCGGCCTAGCTGCCGCTGACGCGCCAGCGGCCGCCGGCGCTCGCCCAGGCCGCGGCGTGCTCCACGCCGCAGAAGGCGTCCCCGATGCGCAGGGGCCCGCGATGGCGCACGAGCAGCACGCGGCCGTAGCTCAGGCCGTCCCCGCACTGGACGCAGCGGCCGAGGCCCTCCCCCGTGTCGTCGTCGTCGAGCAGTGCCCCGGGGCGCCAGGCCCCGTCGTGGTCCGCCCACGTCACCAGGTGCTCCAGGCGGCAGAAGGCCGTGTGCCGCTCGGCCTCGGGTTCGGTGAGGCGGAGACCGCCGTCGTTCGTGATCGCCACCCCGCACATGCTGCAGGCAACCTCGCTCATGGCCCTGACGGTAGTGGTCCGCCCGGCGCCCCCGCGGCTAACCTCCGGCACCATGGCCCAGCCCCTCCGCATCACCATCCTCGAAGGCGACGAGACCGGACAGGAGCTGCTGGAGCAAGGGCTCCGGGTGCTGGCGCAGGACGTCATCGGGCTCGACCTCGAGCTCGAGCGCTTCGACCTGTCGCTCGAGCACCGCCGCGCGACGGACAACCAGGTCGTGACGGACGCCGCCATCGCCATGCGCGCCTCGGGCTTCGGCATCAAGGCCGCCACGATCACCCCGGAGGGCAGGGACGACGTCGGCTCGCCGAACCGGCTCATCCGCGAGCAGGTCGACGGCAAGGTCATCGTCCGCACGGGCCGCCGCATCCCCGGCATCACGCCCATCGGCGGCACCTACCACCCGATCTCCGTGGTCCGCATGGCCGTCGAGGACGCGTACGGCGCGAAGGAGTGGCGCGAGGGCGAGGAGGGCTCGCCGGACGAGCAGGCCTTCCGCACCGAGAAGATCACCCGCTCGATCTGCCGCGCGGTCTCCGAGTACGCGTTCCGGCAGGCCCGCGCGATGGGCGGCAAGGTCTACGGCGGTCCCAAGTGGACGGTCAGCCCGGTGTACGAGGGGCTGCTCAAGTCGGAGATGGACGCCGCCGCCGAACGCTTCCCCGAGGTGGGGTACAAGCCCATGCTCATCGACGCGACCTACGCGGGACTCATCTCGGGCTCGAGCGAGATGCCGCTCGTCATCCCGGCGCTCAACCGCGACGGCGACTGCCTCTCCGACCTCGTCATGCCGATGTTCGGCTCCATCGCCGGCGCCGAGTCGGTCCTCCTGGCCTTCGACGACGAGTACCGGACGACCGTCGCCATGGCCGAGGCCCCGCACGGGACCGCGCCGACGCTCCTCGGCAAGGACGTCGCGAACCCGATGGCGATGCTCCTGAGCGGCGCCGCGGTCCTGCACTACGCGGCCGAAGCAGGCCACGAGGGCTGCGAGCGCGCCTCCCGGGCGATCTACGAGTCGGTCCTCGAGGCGACCGCCGACGGCGTGCGGACCCCCGACCTCGGCGGCCATGCCGGAACGACGGAGTTCACGACGGACGTCGTCCGCCGGGTCCGCACGAAGATCGAGGTCTGGGCGTCGCTCGGCTCGGCCTGAGCCTCCGGAGGATCCCGCAACGAGCGGGAAACGCAGGCTCCGGCTGCAAGATCGGTTGCAGCCGGAACGGCAGGAACCCGCATGGATCCTGGGTTCCGAGGACCCATCCGATGCGAACGTCCGTTCCGTCCGTGACCACCCGTAGCTTTGCGAACACATGTTCTCCCCCGCCCCCGACCCGGCCCGGCCCGCCACCCGCTCCCTGCGGGCGACCGTCCGGAACCTCGCCGACCTGACCATCGCCTTCATGACGCTCGAGGGCTACGGGCTCGACGACCTCCGTCGCAGCCCACCCGAGCGCCCGCACGGTCAGCCCGGCGCCACCACCGGCGATGCGGCCGAGCCCGCGAGCACACGCTCGAGCGCCCGTGTCACCGCCGAGCGCGATCCGCTGCTCGCCGCGTTCCTCGGCGAGCCGTCCCTCGCGTCCACCGACCACCGCACGGCGTCCGCTTCGGCCGTCGGCTCGCCCATCGCCTCGCAGACCCCGGCCCACCACCGCCCGCTCCGGACGCCGAGCCGCCCGGGTCGCCCGGGCACCGTCCCGGCACGCGAGCGGCTCTGCCTCAGCCCGGTCGAGGCGGAGGCCCCGGCCCCCGCGCAGTCCGCAGCACCGCGACGCCGCACGGCACCGCAGGACGCGCAGCTCTAGCGAGCCGCACGCTCCTCGGCCGGCCTGGGAGGGCCGCGCCGTCGCCGAGGAAGGGCCGCACCTGGGTGGGAGCGGCCCTTCGTCGTTCCGGGCCCCTGCGAGCCGCCTTGCCCATCCCGCGCCCGCCGCCCCACACGCCGACCGGGCTCACGCCGATCGAGGCCGCCGACGTCCGCGCCGCCACGTCACCTCGGCGCGGCGGAGCGGGGCGGGGCCCGCACAGCCCGCGCTTCGCCCGCGTGCTCCGCTGCGCCGCCGCCACACCGACTCGCGCTCACGGCCTGCGACCCCGCGTCCTGGACACCCCAGGAGGCCGTCGGCGCCCGGCGCCGGCCCCTGCAAGCCGTTCTGCGCTCGAAACCCCCCGGGACCCGCCCCCCTCGAGGACGGTCCGAAGCGGGCACCGGGCCGCCCCGTCCCTCCACTTCCACGCTGCATCCGGCGGACACCCTGCACCTCAAGGCCCTTCACCTTGCGAATTCACGATTCGCCCGCCTTCCGCGGCCAGCCTGAAAGCTCTCCCAACGAGACGAGCGGTCCCACTCATGAGCACTGCCGCTCAGTGGGACAGCCGCGCAGTGCGCACGGCAACGCCGGCCACACGCGCCGACACGTTGGTGAACTCAGGGCCACACGCTGCCGTCGAGACGCTTCACTCCCGTGCGGCTCACGATCACAGGCCATGCCCGAGCACTGAATCGGACTCACCAGGCGAGTTCAGGTACGAGGAAGTGAGCGAGCCCCACCCGGCGCCCCAGGAGCCGCGTGTGAGCCCCGCGAGACGGCGGGTGCGTGCACTGCGGTTCCAGCACCGGACGCAGTGAGGTCCGCAGGACGCGAGCAGCGAGCGCCGCGAACCAGCGAACCCCCGGGCACCGCCCAAGAACGCACCGAGGACCGCGCGCCGGACGGCCGCGAACGCCGGAGCGGCACCGGAGCGGCACCGGAGCGACGAACGCCCCGCGCGACTGAACGGCCCCAGAACGACGAAAGGCCCCAGAACGACGAAAGGCCCCCACTTGCGTGAGGGCCTTTCATCAAATTAAACCGGCGGCGTCCTACTCTCCCGGGCTCTTGCGAGCCAAGTACCATCGGCGCTGAGGGGCTTAACTGCTCTGTTCGGAAAGGGAAGAGGTGTTTCCCCCTCGCCATAGCCACCGGAAACTCGTGAGAGTCCTCTCCCGGAGGCCCTTGAAAACTGCACAGACAGCCACACTAGAACGGATACCACTAAATAAAACCGTCAAGCCCTCGACCCATTAGTACCAGTCTCCTACGGACATTGCTGTCCTTCCAGATCTGGCCTATCAACCTGGTGGTCTACCAGGGGTCTTACTCCCTCATGGGGATGGGAGAACTTATCTCGAGGCCGGCTTCCCGCTTAGATGCCTTCAGCGGTTATCCGATCCAGACGTAGCTAATCAGCGATGCCCTTGGCAGAACAACTGATACACCAGAGGTCCGTTCACCCCGGTCCTCTCGTACTAGGGGCAAATCCTCTCAATTCTCCAACGCCCACGGCAGATAGGGACCGAACTGTCTCACGACGTTCTGAACCCAGCTC
>JAOPZO010000273.1 GCA_025964065.1 Solirubrobacterales bacterium
GCGGCGAGGGCGAAGGCGCCCGTGCAGATCGAGACGACCCGGGCGCCGCGGGCGCCGGCGGCCCGGAGCGCCCCCACCACCTCCGGGGTCGCTCCGCCGCCCGTGCGGGCGTCGTAGCCCGGGACGACCACGGTGTCGACACGCTCCAGCGCCTCGAGACCGTGGGCCACCCGCAGGGAGAACGCCGTGGTCGTCGGGACCTCGCCCGGGGTCGCCCCGCACACCTCGAGCGCGTAGAAGCCCTCGTCGGGGTGGCCGAGCACCTGGGTCGCGATCGCGAGGTCGAAGGCCACGACGGCCTCGAGCGCCAGGACGGCGACGGTGTGGCAGGATCCAGACGACATGTGGCGATCCTGCCACTCGACGCGGCGGCGGTCCACCGGCAGGCTCCGGCCATGCACTTCGACGTCCTCCTGTACCCCGGCTTCGACGAGCTCGACGCGCTCGCCCCCTGGGAGATCCTCTCGGGCCTGGCCGAGACGCTCCCGGCGCAGCACAGCGCCGCGCTCGTGACGCTCGAGGGCACCTCGCCCGTGACGGCCTCGCACGGGGCGGTGATCACCCCGCACGCCGCGCTCGCCGAGCGCCCGGACGTCCTCGTGGTGCCCGGCGGGGGCTGGAGCGCGCGCGACGGGAGCCCGGGCGCGTGGGCGACCGCGCAGGAGGGGAGCGTGCCCGCCGCCGTCGCGGAGCGCCACGCCCGCGGCACCGTGGTCGCCTCGGTCTGCACGGGGGCGATGGTCGTCGCCGCCACGGGCCTGCTCGCGGGGCGGCCCGCCACGACCCACCACTCGGCCCTCGCGGATCTCGAGGCCGCGGGCGCCGAGCTCGTCCCGGGCGCCCGGGTGATCGACGACGGCGACCTCGTCTCGGCCGGCGGGGTGACGAGCGGCCTGGACCTCGGCCTCTGGCTGCTCGAGCGCTTCGTCGGGCCCCAGGTCGCGCTGCTCGCGGAGCGCGAGCTCGAGTACGAGCGCCGGGGCACCGTCTGGCGCCGCGCCTGAAAGCCCGCGCCCACGTGTAGGCGAACCCGCGGGGATGGGGAAGACTCCCGGCACCCATGCCGCGCGCCATCTGGACCGGAGCCATCTCCTTCGGGCTCGTCACCGTTCCCGTGAAGCTCTACGCCGCCGTCCAGAGCAAGTCGGTGAAGTTCAACCAGCTCGACGGCCAGGACCACTCGCGCATCGCGATGAAGCGGACGAACGCGCAGACGGGCGAGGAGGTGCCCTACGAGCGGATCGTCAAGGGCTTCGAGATCGCCCCGGACCGCTACGTCGTCGTCGAGCCGGGCGAGCTCGAGGCGTTCGACCCCAAGAAGACCAAGACGATCGACATCGAGGGCTTCGTCGAGCTCGACGACGTCGACCCGATCTACTTCGACCACCCGTACTACCTCGTGCCGGGCGCGGGCGGAGCGAAGCCGTACCGCCTGCTCGTCGATGCGATGGCCGAGACGGGGCGCGTCGGCATCGCGAAGGTCGTCATCCGCTCGAAGCAGCAGCTCGTCGCGCTGCGCCCCATGGGGGACGTGCTCGCGATGAGCACCATGAACTTCCACGACGAGATCGTCGACGCCGACCAGCTCGACGAGGTGCCCTCCCGCGACGACGTCGAGGCGCGCCCGCGCGAGCTCGAGATGGCCAAGCAGCTCGTCGAGTCGCTCGCCGAGGCCTGGGAGCCCGAGAAGTACGCGGACACCTACCGCGAGGAGGTCCTCGGGCTCATCGAGCGCAAGGCCGCGGGCGAGGACATCGCGGTTCAGCCCGAGGCGAAGGAGGAGGAGGTCGCGGCCCCGGACCTCATGAGCGCCCTCAAGGCCTCGCTCGACGCGGTCCGCGAGCGCACGGGCGACGCGCCCGCTACCGGCCGCAAGCCCGCGGTCTCGCCCGAGGAGCCCGCGCCGCGCAAGCCGGGCGGCTCTCGCAAGCCGGCTGCGAAGAAGGACGCGGGGGACGACGACGGCGCGAAGCCCGCGGCCGCCGCGAAGGAGCCGGCCGCCAAGAAGTCCGCCGCCGCCGCCAAGAAGCCGGCGGCGAAGAAGCCGGCGGCGAAGAAGCCGGCGGCGGCCAAGAAATAGCCCGCGGCGGCCGTGAGGGAGCTCGCGGCGGCCGCGGGAGCTCGCGGCGGCCCTGAGGGAGCTCGCGGCGGCTGAGAGGGAGCTCGTGGCGGCCGTGAGGGAGCTTGCGGCGCCCGCAGACTCCCTGCGGCCGAGCGGGAGCCGGCGGCGGAGGAGGCGACGTCCGCCGCACGGCGTTTCGAGGAGCTGGCGCGGCGCGAAACGGTCGCGCGCGCGGGTCATCCTGCGCAAAGCCCCTGTGGCTCCCGGCCGAGGCCCCCGGGCGGCGGATCGCCGAGACGACCTCCGCGATCCTCGCGGAAGCGCCGACGCACGCCCACGGGACCCGCTTTCGCCCCGGCGACGCTCCGGGCCGCGTCGTACTCCACGTCGCTGCTCGCGAGAAGGCGGATGTGGGGTTCTGGCGCCCGGATTCACCTTCTCGCGGTTCGGTGACGGCCCGGCGGCCTCGCGCGAAGGCGGTGCTTCGCGCCCGGCCCACCTTCCGCTCGCCGCGGCCCGCGAGACGAACGGCGCGTTTGCGAGCGGCCTTCTTCTCGCCATGCGCGAAGAAGACCGCGAGCAACGCGAACTTCCCGCGCCTCGCGCCGCGCGCCGCCGACGCTCGCGCCGCGCGCCCCGCCCCCTCAGGTGTCGTCGTGCAGGAACGCCTCGGCGATGCCGTAGCCGTCGAGGTCGGCGCCCAGGCAGGCCAGCAGCTTCATCCGGGCCGCCTGGGAGCTCAGGCCGCCCGCCGCCACGGCGAGCTCGCGGATGTCGGCCTCCTTGCCCTCGAACCCGTAGGTCTCGTAGAGGATCGCGCCGCGCTCGGGGCGGGTCGTGGCCACGACGGGAATCCGCGCGACCGCCTCCCGCAGCGCCGCGAGCGCCCGCGGCCCGAGGTGGCCCGCGCCCAGCGTCTGCACGACGAGGCCGTGGGCGTGGTCCTCCACGGCGGCGCGGATGAGCGCCCCGTCGTCCCCGAGCCAGGTGGGGACGATCGGCACGCGGAGGTCGAGGTGGGTCGGCACCACGGGCGGGCGGCGCACGGGGAACGTCCCGATGTTCACCCGGCCCTCGTGGATGACGCCGATCGCGCCGCCGTGGGGGGAGCCGAAGGGCTCCGCGGCGGTCGAGTCCATCTTGCGCACGTACCGCGCGGCGTGGACCCGCCCCGCGAAGACCACGACCACGCCGAGCCCGCCGCCGCCGACGCTCGCGGCGAGCGCGACGGCGTCCCCGAGGTTCGCGGGGCCGTCCGCGCCCGGCGCGCTCGCGGGCCGGATCGCGCCCGTGAAGACGATGGGCGGGTCGCCGCCGTACATGACGTCGGTGAGGTAGGCGGTCTCCTCGAGGGTGTCCGTGCCGTGGGTCACGACGACCCCGCGGCCGCGCGCGGCGTGGCGCAGGGCCGCCTCGGCGATGAGCAGCGCGTCGACCGTGTCGAGGTGCGAGCTCGCGAGCTCGCAGACCGACTCGACCTCGAGGTCGCGGACCTGCGCGAGCGATGGGACCGCCGCGACGAGGGCCGCACCGTCGAGCGCCGGAACCGCCATGCGGTCCCCGGACATCGCGATGGTGCCGCCGGTGGACAGGATGGTGACGGGGCGCGGCATCGTCCCGGGACCCTTTCAGTTGCGACGCGCCGGGGAGTTCCCCTCGCGGGGGCCGCTGGTAGGATTCCGCGTTCGAACCCTCCTGGTTCGCGCGGGTTTGTTCCTCCGTCCCCCGCCGGCCACGCCATATGACGACGCGACCCCTTCCGCCCAAGGCCGCTGGCCTGTACGACCCCCGCTTCGAGCACGACGCCTGTGGCGTGGCGATGGTCGCCCGCCTGGACAACGAGCCCACGCACGAGGTCGTCCAGAAGGCCCTCGAGGCCCTCGACAACCTGGAGCACCGCGGTGCCGAGGGCGCCGACGTCAAGACGGGCGACGGCGCCGGCATCCTGACGCAGCTCCCGCACGAGTTCCTCCGCGCGGCGGTCGACTTCGAGCTCCCCGCGCCCGGCCAGTACGGCGTGGGCGTCTGCTTCCTGCCGCAGGATCCGGACCTCCGGCGCAAGCTGGAGCAGCTCCTGGAGCTCAACGTCCGCGTCGAGGGCCAGCACGTGCTGGGCTGGCGCGACGTCCCCGTGGACGAGGAGCACGTGGGGGAGACCGCGAACAGGTCGCGCCCCTACATCAAGCAGCTGTTCATCGAGGCGGGCCCCGGTCACCGCGACGACCAGGACGCCTTCGAGCGCAAGCTCTACGTCATCCGCCGCATCATCGAGCTCGCGGCGGGCCCGGACTTCTACGCGCCGAGCTTCTCGAGCCGGACCATCGTCTACAAGGGCATGCTGATCTCGACGCAGCTGCGTCGGTTCTTCCCGGACCTCTCCGACGAGCGCTTCGCCTCGGGCATGGCGCTCGTGCACTCGCGCTTCTCGACGAACACGTTCCCGAGCTGGGAGCTCGCCCACCCCTTCCGCGTCATCGCCCACAACGGCGAGATCAACACGCTGATGGGCAACAAGAACTGGATGCGGGCGCGCGAGTCGCAGCTCGCCTCGGACCTGTTCGGGATGGACCTGAACAAGGTCACCCCGATCGTCCGCGACGGCGGCTCGGACTCCGCGACGTTCGACAACGTCCTCGAGCTGCTCATGCTCGGCGGCCGCTCCCTGCCGCACAGCGTGATGATGATGGTCCCCGAGGCCTACGCGGGCCGCGAGGACCTCACGGACGAGCTCAAGGGCTTCTACGCCTTCCACGGCTGCTTCATGGAGCCGTGGGACGGCCCCGCTGCGGTCTGCTTCACGAACGGCCGTGTCATCGGCGCGACCCTCGACCGCAACGGCCTGCGCCCCGGACGCTGGGTCGAGACCACGGACGGCCACGTCATCCTCGGCTCCGAGGCCGGGATGCTCGGGATCCGCCCCGAGAACATCGTCCGCCTGGGCCGCCTCGCGCCCGGCAAGCTCTTCCTGATCGACCTCGAGCAGGGCCGCATCGTCGAGGACGAGGAGATCAAGCACGAGGTCGCGACGACCCAGCCCTACGGCAAGTGGTTCGCGGAGCAGGTCGTGCACTTCGACGACCTCCCGGTGAAGGAGCCGCTCGGGCCCCGGACGGAGCCCCTCCGCACGCGCCAGCTCGCGTTCGGCTTCACCCAGGAGGACGAGCGCGTCCTGCTCGCGCCCATGGCCGCCAAGGGCGAGGAGCCCATCGGCTCCATGGGCAACGACAACGCGCTCGCGGTCCTGAGCGACCAGAGCCCGCCGCTCTTCTCCTACTTCAAGCAGCTCTTCGCGCAGGTCACGAACCCGCCGATCGACCCGATCCGCGAGGCCGTCGTCATGTCGCTCGGCACCGGGGTCGGCGCCGAGGGCAACCTCCTCGACGAGGCGCCGGAGCACGCGCGGCAGCTCGCGATGGAGCAGCCCATCCTGCGCAACCACGAGCTCGAGACGCTCCGCCAGGTCGACCACCCGGGCTTCAAGGCCCACTCCATCGACATCACCTGGCCGATCGCCGAGGGCCCCGAGGGGCTGCGCACCCGCCTCGCGAACGCCTGCGACGAGGCGTACGACGCGATCCGCGGCGGCATCAACATCGTGATCCTCTCCGACCGGAACGTGTCCGCCTCGCGCGCGCCGATCCCGTCGCTGCTGGCCACGGCCGCCGTGCACCACCACCTCGTCCGCGAGGGCATCCGCCTGCAGGCGGGCCTGGTCGTCGAGTCGGGCGAGCCCCGCGAGGTGCACCACTTCGCGACCCTCATCGGGTACGGCGCCAGCGCCGTCAACCCGTACCTCATGTTCGAGACGCTCGCGTTCCTCGAGTCGGACGGCCGCCTCCCGGGCGTCGACTCGCTCGAGCAGGCCGAGAAGCACGTCGTCAAGGCCATCGGCAAGGGCCTGTTGAAGACGATCTCGAAGATGGGCATCTCGACGATCCAGTCGTACTGCGGCGCCCAGATCTTCGAGGCCGTCGGGCTCGACCGCTCCGTGGTCGACCGCCACTTCACCGGCACGGCCTCGCGCATCGGCGGCATCGACCTGCCGACGATCGGCGAGGAGGCGCTCAAGCGCCACGGCCGCGGCTACCCGCGCGACACGAGCGGCGACCTGCTGCCCGTGGGCGGCGTGTACGCCTGGCGCCGCGACGGCGAGCACCACCAGTGGAACCCCGAGACGATCGCAGCGCTCCAGCATGCCGTCCGGTTGGACGACGGGGAAGCCGACGCAGGAGACCCGCCGTCTCACCGCGCCGAAGGGTCCCAGGCGAAGTACGACGACTTCGCGCGTGAGGTCAACGAGGACGCGGCGCGCCGCGCGACCCTCCGCGGGCTCCTCGACTTCAAGTCCTCCGCGGGCGCGATCCCGCTCGAGGAGGTGGAGAGCGCGAAGGAGATCGTCAAGCGCTTCGCCACGGGCGCGATGTCGCTCGGCTCGATCTCCACGGAGGCCCACGAGACCCTCGCGGTCGCGATGAACCGCCTCGGCGGCCGCTCGAACACGGGCGAGGGCGGCGAGGACCCGCGCCGCTTCACCCCGGAGGCCAACGGCGACTCCAGGCGCTCGGCGATCAAGCAGGTGGCTTCGGGCCGCTTCGGCGTCACCGCGCACTACCTCGTCAACGCGGATCAGCTCCAGATCAAGATGGCCCAGGGCGCGAAGCCCGGCGAGGGCGGCCAGCTGCCCGGCCACAAGGTCGACAAGTACATCGGCTCCGTGCGGCACACCACCCCCGGCGTGTCGCTCATCTCGCCGCCGCCGCACCACGACATCTACTCCATCGAGGACCTCAAGCAGCTCATCTACGACCTCCGCTGCGCGAACCCGAAGGCGCAGGTCTCGGTGAAGCTCGTGGCCGAGGTCGGCGTCGGCACGGTCGCCGCGGGGGTCGCGAAGGCGAACGCGGACCACGTCGTGATCGCCGGCCACGACGGCGGCACGGGCGCGAGCCCGCTCTCGAGCGTCCAGTCCGCAGGCGTCCCGTGGGAGATCGGCCTCGCCGAGACCCAGCAGACGCTGCTCCTGAACGACCTGCGCTCGCGCATCGTCGTGCAGACGGACGGCCAGCTCAAGACGGGCCGGGACGTCGTCATGGCGGCGATGCTCGGCGCGGACGAGATGGGCTTCTCCACGGCGCCGCTCATCGCGACGGGCTGCATCATGATGCGCGCCTGCCACCTCAACACCTGCCCGGTGGGTATCGCGACGCAGGACCCGGAGCTCCGCAAGCGCTTCCAGGGCAAGCCCGAGCACGTCGTGAACTACTTCTTCTTCGTCGCCGAGGAGGTCCGCCGGATCATGGCGTCGCTCGGCATCCGGAGGTTCGAGGACATGATCGGCCGCACGGAGCTGCTCGAGGGCTCCAAGGCGATCGAGCACTGGAAGGCGCGCGGGGTGGACGTGTCCCACCTCCTGCACCGTCCGGAGCTCCCCGAGGGCACGACGCTGCACCGCACGCAGGCGCCGCCGCCGGTCCTCGAGGACGCGCTCGACCACGAGCTCATCCTGCGGGCCGAGCCCGCGATCGCCCGCGGCGAGCACGTCCGCATCGACGCGAAGGTCCGCAACGTGAACCGCTGCGTCGGCGGGATGCTCTCTTCGAGGATCGCCGAGGAGATCGGCGCGGACGGCCTCCCCGAGGGGACGATCGAGGTCGACTTCAAGGGCTCGGCCGGCCAGTCCTTCGGCGGCTGGCTCATGAAGGGCGTGAGCTTCGCCCTGCACGGCGACGCGAACGACTACACGGGCAAGGGCCTCTCGGGCGGCGTCCTGTCCGTCCAGCCGCCCGAGGGCGCCACGTTCCCGGCGGAGGACAACGTCATCGTGGGGAACACGGTGCTGTACGGCGCCACGGACGGCCGCGCGTTCTTCCGCGGCCAGGCCGGCGAGCGCTTCTGCGTGCGCAACTCGGGGGCCAGCGCGGTCGTCGAGGGCGTCGGGGACCACGGCTGCGAGTACATGACGGGCGGCCGCGTGGTCGTCCTCGGCCCGACGGGCCGGAACTTCGCCGCGGGCATGAGCGGCGGGGTCGCCTACGTCCTCGACGAGCACGACCTCTTCGCGACGAAGGTCAACCCGGCGATGAGCGACCAGCTCGAGCCGCTCGACGAGCTCGATGCGCGGGAGCTGCACGAGCTGGTGTCCGAGCACGGGCGCCGCACGGGCTCGACCCGCGCGGCGGCGGTGCTCGCCGACTGGGAGGCGATGCGCCCGCGCTTCGTCAAGGTCTTCCCGGCGGACTACAAGCGGGTCCTCGCGGAGTCGGCGGCCGAGAAGGCGCAGGCGGCACCGCGGGCGGACGAGTACGAGGGAGAGGCCGTCGACGTCGTCGGCGCGCCGCACGCACTGGGCGGAGACGGGGAGTAGCCATGGGTGAGCTCGGAGCGTTCCTGAAGATCGAGCGGCACGGGGTGCCGTACCGCGACGCGCAGGAGCGCCTCGCGGATTACGGCGAGTTCGTCGTGGAGCGCCCCAGGGAGGAGCTGGCGGACCAGGGCGCGCGCTGCATGGAGTGCGGCGTGCCGTTCTGCCACAACGGCTGCCCGCTCGG
>JAOPZO010000275.1 GCA_025964065.1 Solirubrobacterales bacterium
CGCTGTGGCGACGACCGAGCCGGGGACCGGCTCCGACCAGTTGCACGGTGACTACGGCTACAGGCTCGAGTACCCGACTGCACGGGCGTACGCCGGCGCCCCCGTCACGCGCAGATTCGGCGGGGCACCGAGATGATGAAGGAGATCGTCAGCAGGTTGGTGGGCCTCTGAGGCCCGGCCGACGGCGCTGGATCGAAATGCCGGAGGAGCCTCCGAACGATGGCCGGGGGCTGGTCGCACCCCCGGCCGACGGGTGGGAGGGTGTAGCCGTGACAGCCGACGCCACTGGGAGCCTCAGGGCCGAGGTCGCCCGAGATCTGGAGGAGCCGGGGTTGCCCGCAGAGGCGCGGACGCACCATGACGTCATCCGCGCCTTCCAGACGGTTGCCGGTGCGCTGGGCGAGACCCGCGACCTCGACCCGTTGCTCACGCAGATCGCCGATCAGGTCTGCCTGCTCCTCGGCGCGACCCGGTGCAGCATCCACCTGCGTGACGCCAAGGCCGGGGTCTACCGCGGACGGGCCGCGAACTCCGGCCAGGACATCGACGTACGGGTTCGCCGCCTCGTCCTCGGCATGCCGTCCGATCGCTTCACGCACGAGATCGTCAAGACGAGGAAGCCGGTCGTCCTGATCGACGCTATGGCCGACCCGAGGGCAATACGCTCCTCGATGCGGGCCTGGGAGGTGCAGTCGGTGCTTGGGGTCCCGATGTTGCTCCGTGACGAGGTCATCGGCCTGATGATCATCGACGACGAGGGTCGCCGAAATGAGTTTCCGTCACCGGCTCAAGAGCTCGCGTTGGCCTTCGCCGGGCTTGCCGCCACAGCGATCGACCAGGCGCAGCTCAACGCGAAGCTCCGCAGCACGCTCGGGACGGTAGCTCGGCAGAATCGCTTGCTACGAAGGGCCAGCGCCCTCGAAGAGTCCCTGAGCGCCCTGCTCATCGACGGGTCGGGTCTCCAGCAGACCGCCGAGCTCGTCAGCAGGGCGACCGGGAAGCCCTGCGCCATCTCCACTGCCGACCTGCAGCCCGTCGCCGTCACGAACGGCGAGGGCGGCAAGCTCCTCATCGACCTGTTGCACCACGGCGGCGGCGTCGCGTCGTCGCTCATCCTCGAGGCCGCCGCGATCGGCGACGAAGGGTCCGCGGTCGTCGGCCCTTTCGCCGCCATCAACGTGCACCACCGCTTCCTCGTTGCTCCCGTGCGTCGCCGCGATGCACTCTGGGGGTACGTCATCGTCGCCGAGCACCGAACGCGGCTCAACGCGCTCGACCACGTCGTCGCCCGCCGCGCGGCGCTGAACATCGCCATCGAGCTCAGCGTCCAGGACCGTGACGAGTTCGATCGCGCGGAGGCCTACGGGGCGCTCGTTGCAGCGCTCGTACGCGGCGACCAGAGCACGTCGTTGCTGCAGCACCAGGCGGAGCGCCTCGCCGTGCCGCTCGACGTGGAACGCGTCGTCGTCGTGGTCGCCTCACACGAGCCGGGACTGGCAGCGCTCGCCGCTGCGCAGGTGCCGGCATGGTTCGACGACCTGCCGGATCGCCCGCGGGCCGTGGGGACGTCCGACCGCGAGCGCGCCGTGCTCCTCGTCGAGACCGGCGGTGAGGGGGCGGCGGCAGTCGCCGAGCGGGTGCGGCTCGCGCTGGCGGAGCTCGTCGATGACGCCGATGGCCTGATCGCGGCGGTGTCCCGCCCGTACGCGTCGGCCGCCGCGACCGTCGCGGCGCACGCCGAGGCGGTCGAGACGGCCGAGTGCGCACGCCGCCACGTTCCGCCCGGCGGCGGGGTCGTGCTGTCGGCCGAGGAGATCGGCGTCGGCCGGATCCTGCTCGCGTCGAAGTCTGCGGAGGAGGCGGATCGGTTCGTCCTGGAAACGCTCGGCCCGTTGGCGTGTGGTCGAAGCGTCAAGGAGGACGACGTCCTGGTCACGCTGACCGCGTTCCTCGCATCGCGCAGCGTCAGCCTGGTGGCGAAAGAGCTTCGAGTGCACGAGAACACCGTTCGCT
The DNA here is from genome assembly GCA_025964065.1 of Solirubrobacterales bacterium. Lineage (GTDB taxonomy): Bacteria > Actinomycetota > Thermoleophilia > Solirubrobacterales > Solirubrobacteraceae > Paraconexibacter. Next base: position 2,014 of record JAOPZO010000275.1, read on the forward strand.
ACCGGTTGTCGCGCGTCGAGGACGCGACGGGGATGAACCTCCTCACCGACCACGAGGCGCAGATGGCGGCGCACTTCGCGGTGCTCGTCCTGCGGCTTCGAGGGGAGATGCCAGCGCTCTCACCTGTCGGGTCTCAGATCGTCCCCCGGCAGGTCAACCCGGTGAATCGGCGCCGGTCAGAGCCGAGAGCGTGACGGCGGGCTCGAGCCGTCGTCCGACCGGGCCTCCGCCGAGGTCTGCGCCGCCGATGCGGAGGATGAGCACGGCGACGTGGGCGGTCATCTGGTCGTCCGGGTCGAGGAGCACGTCGAGGTCGGTCTCGGCCTCGACGCGCGCGAGGCGGTAGCGCACGGTGTTCTCGTGGATCTCCAGCTGCTTCGCCGTCTGCCCGACGCTGCGCGTGGTCAGGAAGCCGGCGAGCGTGGACATCACCTCCCGCGTCTTCTTCGTCTTCATCTCGGCGAGCTCGCCGAGGGTCTCGCTCACGAAGCGCCGCGCCTGCTCGGGGGAGACCGTGGAGAGGAACAGCCGGCCAACGCCGAGGTCCTGCGACGTCAGCAGCACGCCGCCCGCCGGCGCGACGTGCCGTCGCGCGCTCTCGGCGACCTGGAGCACCTCCTCGTACCCCGCGCGGATCCCGCGGAGCGAACTCGACGGGCGGGAGACCGCCGCGACGACTCCTGCTGCCCGGCCCAGCCGCTGCAGCGCGGCTTCGAGCTCTCGAGCGGCGGTGATCGACTGCGTCCCCTTGGGACTGCCCGCCGTCACGTCGAGCAGCAGAATGGTCATGCCGTCGATGCTCGTGCCGATCGCGCGAGGGCGGCCGTCGACAGTGCCGAGCAGCTCACTCAACTCGGCTGCTGTCGGGATGGGCGCCCCCTCCCCGGCCGGTGCGATCGCGCAGACAATGCGGCGCCCGTCCGCCGCAACCTGGAGGTACTCGGCTCGTGTGGTGATCCACTCCTCGCTGTGCGTGCCCTTGATCAGCGCCGCCGCGAACGACTCGTAGGCCTCCCAGCGGTCACCCACGGCACGTTGCTGAACGCTCAGCTCGACCGCGACGTTCCGCGCGGCACGTCGCGCGATGGCGCCATCCAGGGCCCCGAAGCGCGTGGCGTGCTCACCGATCACGAGGTAGCCCCACACCGCATCGCGGCGTCGGATGGGGGCGACGAGGTAGCGGTTGTGCAGGCCGAGCGCGGCGAACGGGCCGACGATCTCGGAGGGCTTGTGATTGATCTCGGCGAGCGCCTCGAGGAGCGGCTTCGCCGGGCTGTCGAAGAGCCGGACGATCATCCGGCTAGGCTCGCCCTGGACGTGCGCGGTGGCGACGCTGCGCAGCTCGGCGGTGTAGATGGCGCACGGCCTGCCCGTGGTCCGGGCGACGAGGTCGACGGTCCCCTGTAGGCTCGACCCGTCGATCAGCAACGCGCTGAGTTCATCCTCCAGGGCGTTGGCTCGGCGGAGCATCCGATTCTGACGCGCGACCGTCTCGAGCGTGGACCGGAGCTTCGTGTTGAGCTGGGCCTGAGCGATCGCTGAGGCGGCTAGACCCGCGAAGGCCATGGTGAGCTCCTGAGCCTCGGGCGAGTACTCGCAGCGCCGGCCTGCGTCGTCAACGATGACGAGGCCGATGACCTCCTCGCCGAGGATCATCGGCACGCCCATGACGGAGTTGGTGTTCCACTCCTGCATGGCCGAGCGGACGGCGCGGGGATCGGACATCGCATTAACCAGGACCACTGGGCGCTTCGTCTCGACGATCTCGCGCGTGAAGCCGTCGGCCGGCATGCCGAGCACCAGCCGCTTGACGCGGTCGTCCATCCCGAGGCTCGAGTTGGCGGCCTGGCCCCGGTACAGGCCTGCATTGACGTCCCGCAGGTGGATGCTGCAGCGGTCCGCGTTGAGCAGCGAGCAGACTTGGTCAGCGATCAAGCGCAGCAGGGGGTCGAGCTCGCGCGTCTCACTCAGCGTGAGGGCCTCGGCGACGGTCTGGAACGCGTGCACCACGTCCACGTAGGTCGCGACCGGGCGCGGCTCGGTCGCCACAGGGAGGGCCCCTTCTGCTGCAGCGTCCTTTACGACCATCTCCTGCACCCCGGTCCGCCGACGTTTGAACCCAACACGCTCACACTAGATCGACGGCGACGCCATTGCTACACCGCGGTACCAGGACTCGTGCATTCCTCCAAGTCCGGGGTGGCAGGCCTTACGGGCGCATCACGAGATCGCCCGGAGCCGCGACCAGGCGGGACAGGAGGGAGGGCGCAGGATCTTGTCGGATCGGCTGGAAACGGCGCTGGCCATGACCCGCTTTCATGCAGGAGCCGGACTAGCGTCGCGGCCATGCCCTGGGACTTCTCGGCCGATCCGGAGTTCGAGCGGGAGATCGAGTGGATGACCGCCTTCGTCAAGGAGGAGATCCTGCCGCTCGAGACGCTCGACCTCGACTTCGCCGCCTATCACCGCCTCACCGCGCCGCTTCGGCAGGAGGTCAAGGACCGTGGCCTGTGGGCGGCCTTCCTCGGCCCGGAGCTCGGCGGGGCAGGCTTCGGACAGGTGAAGCTCGCGCTGATGCACGAGGTGCTGGGTGCGACGGAGCTCGCGCCGCCCGTTTTCGGCAGCCAAGCGCCGGACTCGGGGAACATCGAGTTGCTCGCCCTCGCCGGCACGCCCGCCCAACGTGAGCGCTGGTTGGCGCCGCTCCTCGCCGGAGAGGCCTTCAGTGCGTTCTCGATGACGGAGCAGGGCACGGGTTCAGATCCGACCCAGTTCACGACCAGCGCGGTGCGCGACGGCGACGACTGGGTGATCACGGGACGGAAGTACTACGTCAGCGCGACGTCCCGTGCCGACGTGCACGTCGTGATGGCCGTCACCGACCCGGACGCCGACCGGCGGAAACGCGCCACGCTCTTCCTCGTCCCGTCCGACACGCCGGGGATCGAGCTGCGGCCGATCGGCTCGATGAACGACCCGGTTCCGGGCTGCTCCCCGATTCACTCGCAGTCGGAGGTCCTCTACGACGGCGTCCGGATCGCCGGCGAGGCGATCCTCGGCGGGCGCGGCGGCGCGTTCGCCCTTGCGCAGCGTCGGCTTGGCCCTGGGCGTATCCACCACTGCATGCGCTGGGTCGGTGTCTGCCGGCGCGCGTTCGACGCGCTCTGCGAGCGGGCCGTCAGCGTGTCCGTCCATGGCGGCCCGCTTGCCGACAAGCAGATGGTGCAGACGTGGATTGCGGAGTCCGCCGCGGCCATCGAGGCCTTCCGCCTCCTGACGCTCCAGGCGGCCTGGAAGGTCGACACCCAAGGGGTGAAGGCGTCGCTCACGGACATCGCGATGATCAAGTACGCCGGCGCGCCGGTCATGCACGACGTGATCGATCGCGCGATCCAGATCCACGGGTCGCTCGGCTACTCGACCGACCTCCCGCTCGAGGGCATGTACCGGTGGGCGCGAGCGTCCCGGATCTACGACGGCCCCGACGAGGTCCACAAGGTGACCGTCGCCAAGAGAATCATGAGGGGGTACGAGGCGACCGACGTGCCGACGGAGCACATCCCGACACGTCGGGCCGCTGCGCTCGCCCGTTCCGGAGTGGGGGCGTGAGCGCGCTGGAAGGGATTCGCGTGCTGGACCTCAGCCGGTTGCTGCCCGGCGGCTACGGGACGTCCCTGCTCGCCGACCTCGGCGCGGAGGTCATCAAGGTCGAGCAACCCGGCGCCGGCGACTACATGCGCTGGTACGAGCCGCACATCGACGGCGAGTCCGCCGCGAGCTGGGTCGTCGATCGCAACAAGTCGTCCATCGCGCTCGACCTCAAGGACCCGGAGGACCGGCAGGCACTCCTGGAGCTCGTGAGAACTGCAGACGCGGTCGTCGAGAGCTTCCGTCCCGGCGTCATGGATCGGCTGCGGATCGGCTACGAGACGCTGCGCGAGCACAACGCCGCGATCGTCCTCTGCTCCATCTCGGGCTACGGCCAGGACGGGCCGCTCCGGCTTCAGCCCGGCCACGACATCAACTACCTCGGACGGGCCGGCGTGCTGAGCGTGACCGGGTCCGCCGACGGCGTGCCGGTAGTCCCCGGCGTGCAGCTGGGCGACATCGCCGGAGGCGGCCTGCTCGGGATGGTGGGGCTTCTCGCGGCCCTGGTCCGTGCCCGCGCGACGGGCGAGGGCGATCACGTCGACGTGTCGATGGCCGACGGTGCGTTCTCGTGCTTGTCGATCCACCTCGGCGACTACTTCGCGACGGGGCACTCGCCGGGGCCGGAGGGGATGCTCTTGAACGGCGCGTTTCCCTGCTATCGGGTCTACCGCTGCGCGGACGGGGGGCACGTCACGGTCGGGGCGATCGAGCCGCAGTTCTGGACGGCGCTGTGCGACGGCGTGGGCCGGCCCGACCTGCTCGAAAGCCGCATGGACGCTTCGGCGATCGGGCTGTGGGATGCCGTCTTCGCAACCGAGCCGCGGGACCACTGGGTCCGGCTCCTCGGTGGCACCTGCTGCGTCGGCCCGGTCAACGACTTCGCCGAAGCCTGCGCGGACCCGCAGCTGCAGGCCCGCGACATGGTCGTCGAGCTGGCCACCCGAAGCGGCGCGGTCGCGCGGCAGGTCGGCCAGCCGATCAAGCTCCGCAACGCCCCGGCGAGCGTGCGGTCCCCGGCACCGCGGCTCGGTGCCGACGGCGAGCGCGTACTCGGCCGCCGGGCACCCTGAGCGGCCCGTCGGGCGGGGGGCTACGCCGGCGCGCCCGCGCGAACGCCGCCGAGGAAGTCGAGCACCTTCCCCCAGGCGTCAGCCGAGGCTTCGGCGTGCTCGGCGGACGAGCGGTCGAAGAAAGAGTGCGGCGCGCCCGGGTAGCTCACGATCTCGTGGGGGGTCCCGGTGCCCTTCAGGGCAGCCGCGAACGCCGCGACGTCCTCCGGTGGGATCAGCGGGTCAGCGCCGCCGTAGAGGGCGAGGATCGGGGTCCGGATGTCCTTCGCGGCGCGGAGCGGCGCCGGAAAGCCAGGAGCGTCGAGGCCCGCGCGGCGCGGATCGAGCATGCCGTAGAAGCTGATGGCCGCTTGCAGACCGAGCCCGGAGTTCGTGCCGGCGAGGTTGGACTGGGCGCCGCCGAAGCAGAATCCGAGCGTGACGAAGGTCGTCGCGCTGGTGCGCTCGGCCAGCGATTCGCGAGCAGCGGCGATGTCGGCCTGCACCTGCGAAGGCGTCGTCTGCATCGTGTGCGGCATGTAGTCGAAGTCGTCGTCGCGGTCGCTGAGACCTGCGGTCCGTCCGAAGTAGTCGATCGCGATGGCATGGTGGCCGGCGGTGACGAATCGCTCTGCGAGGTCGATGTAGAACCGGTAGAGGCCGCGGACGTCGGGGAGGATGATCACGCCCGGCCCCTCGACGGGTTCTGCGCACGTGGCGAGCGCGGCGGCGAACTCCGTGCCGTCCGCACTCTCGAGTGTCAGGCGCTCGGCCGCGGCACCTCCGGCCAGGCGCGGCAGGACACGCTCCTCGGGAACGTGCGGCGGCAGGGCATCGAAGTCAAAGCACATGGTGAATCTCCTCGGGCTCGCGTGGTCGTGACGTCAGCCTGCTCCGCGGCCGCTCCCGGATCGCGGCCCGTCGGGCACTTCCTTGGGACGTTCCTCCATGGAGACGCGCCGGTCGCTTCCGGGTGAGGTACGCCGAGGCGGCGGCGGGCGCTCTGCAACGAGCCCGGAGTGTGCAGGCCGGTCGGGTCAGTCGGTCGCCGGGGCGGCCTCGGCGGCTGATACCGCAGCGTTCGTCGGGCTTTTCGGCTGGCGGCCGGGTGAACTTGGAGTACGCCACGAAAACCGCGGACCGAGGCGATGCGGCGTCCCCAGAGGCCTAGGTACCAATTGGACATGGCGTCAGGAACGGACCACTTGCTCGAGCCCCGGCTGGGTGCGTCGGGGCCGTCATCGACCGCCACCTGCGAGATCCGGAATGTCTCGAAGGCCTACCCGGGCACTGTCGCGCTGGACGACGTCAGTCTTGCGCTCGCCAGCGGCGAGATCCACGGCCTCTGCGGCGGCAACGGCTCCGGCAAGTCGACGCTGATCAAGATCCTCGCGGGGGTGGAGAACGCCGAACCCGGGGGCGAGCTCCGCGTCGGCTCCGTCGCGCGTGCGGCCGATCACTGGTCGGCCACGACCGCGCTGAACGCGGGGGTCCGGGTCGTCCACCAGGACCTCGGGATCTTCCCGGAGCTCACCGTCGCAGAGAACATGTGCATCGGGGCGGGCTTCATCACCGACGGCGTCGGACGCATCAAGTGGCGCCAGGTGCGCCGCGAGACCCAGCGGCTCCTCGAGCGCTTCGAGATCGACGTCGCCCCCGACGCGATCGTCGGGGAGTTGAGCCGCGCGGTGCAGACGCAGGTCGCGATCGCCAGGGCGCTCCAGGACGAGGACCATGCCCGGTCAGGGCTGCTGATCCTCGACGAGCCCACTGCGGCACTGTCCGCGCACGAGGTCCACGTGCTGCTGACGGCGCTGCGCCGATACGCAGCGGCCGGCATGGCGATCCTCTTCGTGTCCCACCGCCTCGACGAGGTGTTGGCGGTCACCGACCGGGTCACCATCCTGCGCGACGGCGTCAAGCTCGGCACCTACGCCACGGCGACTCTCGACGAGGAGCGGCTGGTCGAGCTCATCGTCGGCCGCAAGGTCGAGGCCGTGCTCTCGCACCTGGCAGACGCGCCGGGCGCGTACGACGACGACCCGCGCCACGCGCTGCTCGAGCTGCAGGACGTGTGGGCGGGCCCGCTCCGCGGGGTCGAGCTGCGGGTGCAGCCGGGTGAGGTCGTCGGCATCGCCGGCCTGCTCGGCAGCGGTCGCTCCGAGCTGCTGCGCTGCGTGTTCGGCGACCTTCCGGTGACGCGCGGGACGATTGCCCTCGACGGCCGGCAGGTCAACTTCCGGCACCCGCGCCAGGCTATCGCGGCCGGGGTTGCGTTCGTTCCGGAGGACCGTGCCGACGCGACCTTCCCCGACGAGCCGATCTACCGCGATCTCGCGTCGTCGGTGACGGGGAACTACTGGCGTCGGGGCTGGTTGTCGGACCGCGCGATGCGCCGTGACGCCCCGGAGCTGCTCGGGCGCTTTGCGGTCAAGGCCGCGTCGCCGTCCGACGCGATGAGCTCGCTCTCGGGCGGCAACCAGCAGAAGGTCGTCATGGCCCGCTGGCTCCGCCGCTCGCCCAAGCTCCTGCTGCTCGATGAGCCGACGAACGGCGTCGACGTCGGTGCCCGCGCCGAAATCCATCGGATGGTCAGAGCGGCGGTCGATGACGGGGCAGCCGCAGTGATGGTGACGTCGGACTTCGAGGAGATGGCGATGGTCGTCGACCGCGCGATTGTCCTCAGGGAGGGCCGCCTCACGCGCGTCCTCCACCGCGACGAGCTCTCCGCGGAGCGCCTCACCCACCTCAGTCACGCGAACGGATGACCACCATGGCCGACACCTCGTCCACCACTCGCACGGTCCGGCGCAAGCCGAACGCGCAATCGCTGCTCGGCGTCGCCGAGCGCGGTGGCCTGCTGATTCTCCTCGCGCTGATGATCCTGTACTTCAGCGTCGACGGCGGCATCGGCCAGGTCTTCCGGTCCGGCCCGAACCTCCGGTCGATCCTCTCGAACCAGTCGGTGACCGGCTTGATCGCGCTGGCGATGGTCGTACCACTGGTGGCCGGCTATTTCGACCTGTCCACCGCTGCGGTTGCCGGGCTCGCCAACGTGGCGACCGCGGCGCTGATGGGGACGCACGGGTGGCCGATCCTCGCCGCCATGGTCGCGGCGATGGCCATCGCGGCTCTGGTCGGCGTCATCAACGGACTGCTGGTCGCGACGCTCAAGCTCAACGGCTTCGTCGTCACGCTCGGGATGTTCACGCTCATCGGCGGACTGCTCCAGTTCTACACCAAGGGCTCCCCGGTCACGGAGGGCATCCCCCAAAGCTTCCGGGACTGGGGCTCACTGCAGTACCTCGGCATCCCCCGGCCGTTCTGGTTGCTGGTCGCCGTGGGCCTCGTGACGTGGTACGGGCTCATGCACACCCCGTGGGGCCGCCAGCTGGCGAGCATCGGATCGAACCGACGAGCGGCCCACCTCGTCGGCGTCCGGGTGGACCGCATCGTCTTCTCATCGCTGGTGGC